>NZ_BMXO01000007.1:0-169366 GCF_014651795.1 Vreelandella hamiltonii
TCAAGGCTGGGCAGGCCTGGCTCAGTGAAAGTGGCCGAGAGCTGCACATCAAGGCAGGCCACAAGGTGGTGCTGGAAGCCAGCGACGAACTCACCCTGAACGCCGCCGGCAGCTTCATCAAGCTGGACAGCGGCGGAATCACCCTGGTGGGCCCCTCGGTACGGGTCAACGCAGGCGGCAGCCCCGGCAACGGTTCCGGGCAGGCGGTGGAAGGCCCGCTATTGCCGGGGCGGGCGGTGGCGGAAATGCATGAACGGGTTGATGCGCTATCCCAAGAGGCCCTGCTGACGACACAGCTCAAAGTGCCGGAAGTATGTGAAGAGTGTTGGCTGAAAGCGCTCGCTGAAGGCCAGAGTGCTATCCCTGGGGAGTCATCATGAAAGCGAATGCTCTTTACCCCTGGCAGCATGGTGAATCAGAACAGGCAGCGGAGGTATCACGCTATGCTCTGGTTGAATTAGCGCCTCTACCGGTGACCTGCCGTTCGACGCTCTTCAACGACATGGTTCAAGAGAGCCGGTACTGGTCGCTCATCAAGGATGAAAGCCAGCCTCACTTGCAACGCGAAGGACCATGGTTGCTGCAGTTAAAGCAAAACAAACTCGAGGCGCTGTCCACGCTGGATGGTATCGATTGTGCGTTACAGAGTTGGATCGAAAGCCCCCTGCCTGGGGCGGAATTGGCTATTCACATGGCTCCGGCAATAGTGATGGAAAACTTGCACCAGCAGCGTTCTTTGCTGCGTTTTTACCTGCCTGATGCCATCACTCAACTGCATCGAGATGCTCAAGGTAATCCGGAGAACCTCCTGTTCGCAGGTGTGAATCGCTGGTGGTATCGCAACGAAACGTCCGGTTGGACGGCTTTGGAAGGTCGCGCCCCGCTCGCTAAGCGTACACCTTGGCGCTTGTTAGTCGATGACGCACGTTGGCGTTCATTACACGGTGACCCAGAGGTAATGCAGATGACCAGCGAGTTGGTCGATTTTTCGCCTGCTTTGTTCACTGGGATATGTGGTTGCGAACGTCCACGGCATGTTGCCAAGGCACTGGTTCAAGCAGACAGCCATGGATTGACCGCCACTGCCGACCGGCGAACATATGTCTACATACAGCTAAGCGAGGGAGAAGGTGCCTGGGCTGCCGAAGAGATGAAAACTCTTTTACAGCGAGCAGCTAAAAGCGAAGCCCCCTTGGCTGATTTATTGGTAACTGCTCATAAGCAGGCTGAAGAATGTTAGTTCGTTGGGCAATAAGGCGTTATTTGCGTTTGCTGCCTGTCTGGTTGCGGATGCTGTTAGACATCATGGGTGTTTGTGGGTGTCATAAGGCATGTTTTTCAACCCGTCAAAGAGTGGCTTATTAGCAGGTTGCAAACATACTGATAGACTTATTGCGAGCTACTAGGTTGATGGTGACTGGGGAGGGAATATGAATACCTACTCTTTATGTAGCACAACTTTTTGTTGGTCTTTTCAAACAGTCACCGTTGGGGTTTCAAGATATTGAGCAGGATAGAAGATCAGCATCACCAAGGGGTGGAAGAAGAAAAGCAGAGCGTAATTATTACTATGCTAGAATATCATCAAGATGATAAATATCTGCATATTAAATTTTTTCAATGATAAGATGGATTTTTGGGAGCACGAATATTCGCTAACTAAATACTGGACGGATCAAGATAATCGACAGACAAGCTTTATAAGAGCGCAATGTTTTATTTATCAAAGGGGGTTATATGTTGGTTCGCTGGACTATAAGTCGTTATTTGCGTTTACTGCCAGCTTGGCTAAAAATATTATTAGCTGGTTTGTTTTTAATTTGGCTGGCTTGGGAGATGATCTTTAATACATCAAAGAATGGTTCTCTGGCAGGTTATAACCATACCGAAAGACCTATTTTTAGTTATTGGGTCGATGGTAATTGGGGGGGGAATATGGCTCCTTATTCTTGGGGTAGCACTACTTGCTGTTGGTCATTTAAAAATGACACAGTCGAAGTGGTTTGGATTCTGGATGTTACGCCTGAGGATATAGAGGCAGGCCTTGATGAGGAAAGATACAGTTTGACCCTGCCAATGCCTGAGCACACACGAGAAGATCAGTACCTACATGTTCATTTTATTTCTGACAACAAAGTTGATTTAGTTTGGAGCCAGGATATTAGGTCGCCAAAATTTGATGAATACCGTGGACAAGGAGAACAGATGAAATGGATGAGGTGACGCTTGATAGTATATGTTCGTTAAATGCTAGAATTAATCATGATTTTTCATCTTCACTCGGAGCTGATTGCAGTCAAAAGTTGGATATAGGATTTTTTTTCGATGGAATTTCAAGAAATTTAGAAAAAGATTTGCATGATGATACTGTAAGTAATGTTGGACGTTTATTTTCAGCTTATCCCTCTGAGGCTGAGGGCCAGCTTGCCTCTCCGGTTCGTAGGCATTATTACTCCGGCCTTGGAACACCTTTTGAATCAAGCCTTTCCGATAATGTGCTAGGGGCTGCGCATCGCGCTCCTGACGAAGCCATTGGAACAGGGGAGGGGCAGTTACGTTCCAGTGCCATGGATGCCGCCAAGGATGTGGCCGCTGGTCGTGGCTCAGGGCGCTGGTATGAGGTCTTTGGCCGTTCATTCAAGGTATCTATTACGCAACCTTGGAATTGGGTCAAGCAAGCCAGGGATGCGGTTGTTCGAACAGGTATCGAAGCTTTGGCGCCTATTCGTGATACCCCCATTGCGGCTAACCTATTAATGAGTGGAAGTCACACCCGCCTCTCCGCCGCCGTGAGTGATTTTGAAAACAGCGTTGCTGATATTAAGCAACACAGTGAGCTACCGTTGGTCCGAATACGCGTCTCTGTCTTTGGCTTCGATTTTGGTGCCGCCATGGCTAAAGCATTTGTACGGCGGCTTCTAGATGAAGTGTGCGATCAGGATGGCGAACGTTTTGTTTATCAGGACAGCGATGTGGAGGTCGTATTTGTAGGCTTGTTGGACTGTGTGGATCGTACCCATGCCGAGATGGGGCCGCTAGATTGGTTTCACCCGTTGACTCCGGTGCTTGATGATGGTGGTGAGCTTCACCCAGGCTGCCAGCGAGCACTGCATTTGATCGCTGCTCACGAGCGCCGTTTTTATCGCCGCTGCCGTCCGCTGGGCGCAGAAAATTCGCAGTGGCATGAAGAGCTGTGCCCCGGCATTAGTGAGGACATTGGGGGTGGACTGAAGCCTGATGAGCAGAAAGCCAGCGCAGAGCTTTCACGTGCTGCCCTGCACCGCATGTATCGTCGCGCCACCATCGCTGGAGTTCCCTTCCCACCGTTAGATAGTCTAGTGGCTAGAGGTCGCCGTTTTGCTGAAATGTTTGAGCTGAACGATGAAATCGAAGGCTATTCATTACCCGCTTTGGCACGCCACTATCAACGACATACCAATTCTCGACGCAGTCCTACAGGTGAAAACTTTCGCTTCCATACCCTGGTTTATCTGGCCTGGCTAGCGCAACGTTACCGCGACTATCAGGACACCCTGGCTGCTCTAGAAGCACGCGAAGATGCACTGCCTAACCGTTATTACCATCGCACCATTGGTTCACTGGTGGCGTCTATCTCTGGAGAGCAAGAAGAGTGGTTACTTCAGAGGGCGGAGCAAGCTGAGATTGATGCAGCTATAGACTCATTAAAGCAGTCTTGGAGCTGGCTCGAAGATGTTGACAGCGAGGCGAGGGATATACGTCGGCGCGAACGTTCATCAGACAGGAATACCTATTTGCATGCGCGAGCGACGCTTCGTCACCACTCGCAATTAGCTAACAGGTGGTATCAGTGGACAAGGGAAGAATCGCCACCTGAGCTACCCGAGCCAGTAGGGCTGCTGTTTGCTTATGGATTGCATGACAAGCAGCCAGAAGAGATGAGCTATCGAAATAGGCAGCCCTCACAGATCGTTGGCGGGTATCGTTTTATGACGTGGAGGGATATTGACCAGCCCTAGATGTAGAACCACCAAATAATCGGCTCAGCCACCTTACCCCTGACATTGGCAGCGTAAACCCATAAAAAAACGCCCGCTGGGGGAAGCGGGCGCTTGGCGTGCTAACGGGGATGGTGGCCCCAGGCTGCTTAACGTAAGCCCAGCAGCGAAAGGATGAACAACACCACGACAACCAGACCCACGATATAGATAATGCTACGCATAACGGCACTCCTTGCTTTAGCGTTTCATGAAAATCAAAGGGTTGCTTCTCCCTTAACAGGCCCTTCTAGCGTAGCAGGCTTTTTTGATGTTTGCGTAATTTCCTGGAATTTGGCTGATCAGGGGCCGCTGGGGAACCTTTGGCCAGGCACTGCCTCGAAGTTTAGCCTCCCCTTTTCAAGGCTCTGCCAAGGTTCTGCGATGCGTTTTCCTCTGCTGGTGTCCTGCTGTTGTGCGCTCTCCTTCGTCTCGTTTTCTCTGCCGATGGCCTCTGCCAACGCGCCTGATGCCGCACGGCTTCAAGCGCTCGACGAACGCACCGCTGCGCTGCCCCGAGTGCATGCGGTGGTGGTCGCCCATGATGGAGAGATCGTGCACGAAATTCATCAGGGTGGGCCTGGGGTGGCGGCGCCTGCCAACGTGAAGTCGTTATCCAAAACCGTGCTGGCGGCCATTACGGGGGCGGCTATCGAAGCGGGCGTGATCGACTCGGTGGACCAGCCGTTGGCGAGCCTGCTGAACAGCCTGCCCAGCGATGCCGACCTACGGGTCAACGACATCACCGTGGCCCACTTGCTTGCCCAGCAGGCAGGATTGGAGCGCACCTCGGGAAGCCACTACGGCGCCTGGGTGGCCAGCGCCAACTGGGTCAACGATGCGCTTAGCCGTCCGTTCGTCGATACCCCCGGCGGGCGCATGCTCTATTCCACGGGTACGAGCCATCTGCTCTCGGCGGCCCTCACCCATGCCAGCGGTGAAAGCACCTTGGCGCTCGCCCAACGGCTGCTGGGCGAGCCTTTGAACATCACCATTCCTGCATGGCCACGGGACCCGCAAGGCATTTACTTTGGTGGCAACGATATGCTGCTGTCGCCCCGAGCCCTGGTCGAGATTGGTGAACTGTACCGCAACGATGGCTTAGTGAACGGCCAGCGGGTCTTGCCCGAAGGCTGGGTGGAGGCTTCCTGGACTGCTCGGGGCAGCTCGCCCTGGACAGGCGATGGTTACGGCTATGGCTGGTTCATCACTACCCTGGCCAACACACCAGTGATGTATGGCCGAGGCTACGGTGGCCAAGCGCTGTTCGTGGTGCCTGAGCGGGCGATGACGGTCGTGATAACGTCCGATCCCAACCCGCCCTCCCCCGGTGGCCAGTTCCAGCAGCAGTTGAATGCGCTGGTGGCGAGCCTGTTGGAAACGGAGAGCTCTCCGTAGCCCGCCACGGGCTGTTCACGGGAAGGGCGAGCTACTCGCCCTTGTGCGCCAGGCTCATCAAGTAGAGCGCGGCAGCAAGCGCCAGTACGGAAAGGGCCAGATAAATGGCCTCCAACGGTGTGCTGAAGCGGATATCCACCACGGCGCGAAAGAACTCGATAATGACGGCCAATATGACGACGCGGGCAATCTTGTCCTTGAGTTGATCCAGAGAGGCAACGTTGAAGGGGTGCGTAGGGTAGCGTACTTCGGCTTGGTCGATGCGAGACACGAATAGCCGATACACCCCCAGCCCGAAAATCAGCAGCACGATGGCAATCAGATAAATATCCACGGCCATGATGATATTGGGCACGAGGGTGTCGTGGATATTGCGCGAGTCATCGATAAAGTAGTAATGCAGTACATCGCCCCCCACACTCAAAATATCCAGCGTGCCGACGATGAACAGCAACAGCGACCCCATCAGGCTCGGCACCACCGCCAGCATGACGAGAAAACGGGAGTTCCATAGCGCTGTCTCTATCCACCGCTCCCAGGGCGACTGTTCATGGGGCG
Organism: Vreelandella hamiltonii; assembly: GCF_014651795.1. Classification (NCBI taxonomy): domain Bacteria; kingdom Pseudomonadati; phylum Pseudomonadota; class Gammaproteobacteria; order Oceanospirillales; family Halomonadaceae; genus Vreelandella; species Vreelandella hamiltonii. The sequence goes on from NZ_BMXO01000007.1 coordinate 5,973, forward strand.
GCTTGGGCGCAGGAGGAGGAAGAGCATTGTTGTTCATGGCGGTCGAAGCGCTCCTTGAAGCGTTTAAGAGGCGGAATCCGGGCGTTGGCTGAGCTTGCTGCGAATGAAATCACTGTGGCTGACGTGCAGGAGGTCGGCCAGGCGGCGAATGCGGTGCTCTTCCAGCGGGTCCAGCGAGCCATCGGCCCAGGCCACCTGCCACATCATGGCCACGACTTCCAGGCGCTGCTCATAGCCATAGTGCTGTTTGATCAGGCTGACGAACTGGTAGTGGTCCACGGCGTCGTCCACTTCTGCCTCGGCCAGGCGCATCAGTTCGGCCACTGCCTGCTCATCGAGGCGATAGCGCGTCATCAGCATGCGCTGCATGGCGGCGCGCTCGGCCTCGCTCTGTTCATAGTCGGCCCGCATCACTTCGCACAATAGCGCAGCACAGGCGAGTTCTAGGGTCAGGGCCTGGTCGTCGCGCTGCTCCGGGGCCGACAGCGTCCGCTGAAAGAAGCTTTGAATCGCGTCCAGCACGGCAATTACTCCTTGCGTTTGGCCAACTGCTCTTTGAGCTGTTTGGGCACCTGCTTGATGATAAGACGGTCCTGCGCGGCATCGTACTCGATGCTGGAACCCAGCAGGTGCGAGTCGAAGCTGATCGACACCCCACCCGCTCGGCCGGTAAACCGGCGGAACTGGTTGATGGTGCGCTTGTCCGGCGGAATCTCCGGAGAGAGGCCGTAATCGGCGTTGCGGATATGGTCGTAAAACGCCTGTGGCTGCTTCTCGTCCACCAGCTCGGAAAGCGCTTCCAGCGTCATGGGTTCGCCACGGCGCAGCTGCTCGTTGGCGTAATCCACCAGGGTGTCGGTTTTTTCACGGCTGGCGTCGTCGTCCAGGTCTTCTTTTTCGACGTAGTCGCTGAAGGCCTTGAGCAGGGTGCGGGTTTCTGCCGGGGCATCGATGCCCTCTTCCATGCCCAGCAGCGCCACCAGCCCATCGGAGAGCTTTTTGGCACCACGGTCCTTGAGGAACGAGACGTACTGCGTCGTGGCATCCGCCCGTTGCCACTGGGTGAGGTTCACCCTGGCCGCCAGCGTCAGCTGGCTGGCGTTCAACTGAGCGGCTGGCACGGCCTGATGGGCCTCATTGAAGCCGATCCCTTCCCGCTGATGAATCAGGCCGAAGAACAGGGTATCCGTATCCCCCTGACGAAGGTGCGCCATCACCAGATAACCACTGACCGACAGCTGCTCCTGCAGCGTTTGCGCAAGGCGCTCGGCCAGGGCGTTGGCCAGCTCGGCAAAACCTTGTTCGGTGCCCGAAGGGTCGGCCGCCAGATAGGCGCTCAGCCAGGCCACCAGAGGCCCGGCCTGCTCCCCCTGCTCGGCAAACCGCCCCCACCCCTTGGCCTTGGTGTTGTAGGTATCGTTGAGGGTGTTGACCAGGCTGGCCATGACGGGGTTGTCGGCCTCGGCGGGTGCCGGGGGCGGCGTCACGGTCAGGCGCTCGCCATCCAACGAGGGCTCCAGGCGGTGCACGGCACTTTGCAGTAGCGGCATAAGCAGGCGTTACCTTTGCAGAAAAACGTGAAACGTCAGGGCTTCAGCCGGTATCCGGTGCGGAAAATCCAGGCAATGGTGGCCAGGCTGACGGCTAAAAAGAACAGGATCATCGCAATACTGGCGCCCACACTGACATCACTGATGCCATAAAAGCTCCAGCGAAACCCGCTCACCAGGTACACCACGGGGTTGGCCAGGGTCACGGTTTGCCAGAACGGAGGCAGCATATCGATGGAGTAGAAGCTGCCGCCTAGAAACGTCAGCGGCGTAATCACCAGCAGCGGCACCAGCTGCAGTTTATCGAAACCGTCGGCCCAGATACCGATGATGAACCCCAGCAGGCTGAACGTGACGGCGGTGAGCACCAGGAAGGTGAGCATCCAGAAGGGATGGGCAATCTCCAGCGGCACGAACAAGCCCGAGGTGGCCAGGATGATCAAGCCCAGCAGAATCGATTTGGACGCCGCCGCCCCCACGTAGCCGATGACGATTTCCAGATACGACACCGGGGCCGACAATATCTCGTAGATACTGCCGGAGAATTTGGGAAAAAAGATGCCGAAGGAGGCGTTGGAGACGCTCTGGGTGAGCAGCATCAGCATGATCAGGCCCGGTACGATGAAGGCGCCATAGCTCACCCCGCCGATCTCGCTGATGCGCGAACCAATCGCGGCCCCGAAGACCACGAAGTAAAGCGACGTGGAGATGACCGGCGAGACGATGCTCTGGAGCAGGGTTCGCCGAGTACGCGCCATTTCTGCCATGTAGATGGCCCGAATGGGATAGAGGTTCATGCGCGCTCCTTGACCAGATCCACGAAGATGTCTTCCAGAGAGCTCTGCCGAGTGTGCAGGTCCTTGTAGGTAATGCCCTCTTTTTCCAGCTGCGCCAGCAGTGACGAAATGCTGCGCCCCTCGGCCTGATGCTCTTCCTGGCGACCATCGTAGGTGTACACCAGCTCGTGCCCATCGGCCGCCAGGCTCAGTGCTTCATTGGCCAGTGCTTCCGGCAGCGCTTGCAAGGGAGTGTGCAATTGCAGGGTCAGCTGCTTGCTGCCGAGCTTTTTCATCAGCGCGGCTTTCTCTTCCACCAGCACGATCTGACCACGATTGATGACCCCGATGCGGTCAGCCATCTCTTCGGCTTCTTCGATGTAGTGGGTGGTGAGGATGATCGTGACGCCGTCATCGCGCAGCCCGCGTACCACTTGCCACATGTCGCGCCGCAGCTCGACATCGACGCCTGCGGTGGGCTCATCCAGAAAAAGAATACGCGGTTCGTGAGACAGCGCCTTGGCAATCAGCACGCGGCGCTTCATGCCCCCCGAGAGAGTCATCAGCCGATTATGGCGCTTGTCCCAGAGGGCGAGTGACTTGAGCACCTTTTCGATATGCGCCGGGTTCGGCGCCTTGCCGAACAGGCCTCGGCTAAAGCTGACGGTGTTCCAGACGGTTTCGAAGGCTTCGTTGGTGAGTTCCTGGGGCACCAGGCCGATACGCTCGCGGGCTTGCCGATAGTGGCGAACGCTATCGAAACCATCCACCAACACACGGCCTTCACTGGGATTCACCAGCCCGCACACCACGCTGATCAAGGTGGTCTTGCCGGCGCCGTTGGGGCCCAACAAGGCAAAGATTTCACCGCGCGCGATGGTCAGATCGACACGGCTAAGCGCTTGAAAGCCTCCTGAGTAGGTTTTGTTCAGGCCTTCGATGGCAATGATTGGGTCGTTCAAGGCGTGCTCCTCACACCGCGGCGGGACCGCCGCGGTGCTTTACGGGCGCTGGGCGCCCTTAGCTGCGGCTGGTGATTTCGAGCAGGTGGTAGCCAAACTGGGTCTGTACCGGGCCGTGCACGGTATTCAATTCACCGCTGAACACCACCTTGTCGAATTCAGGCACCATCTGGCCGGGGCCAAAGCTGCCCAGGTCGCCGCCCTGACGGCCAGAGGGGCAGCTGGAGTGCTGCTTGGCCACGTCGGCAAAGTCACGGCCGTTTTCGATCTCTTGTTTCAGTGCGTTGCACTGCTCTTCACTGCTTACCAGAATATGACGTGCGCTAGCGCGGGCCATGGTCAACTCCTTAATATTCAACCTGATAACGGTTCAACCCAAAACGGCTGGTCAGTTTATCACGCCGCTGTCGTGTAATGCTTCACCTACGCGGGTCAACGCCTGCTCGTGGGCACTCAGCGCCAGCGGGCCACGGCTACAGGCGACGATGACCCAGTGTTGCGGGGGTGCGCCATCGCGGGTGGCGATGCCCGCATCGCAGCTTCGGCGGTGCTGGGTGCCGGTCTTGTGAGCAAACGTCACCTCGCGGCCCATGCCACGCTTGAGCCGCTGTTCGCCAGAGCGGGTGCGCTGCATGACCTCCAGCAGGGTTTGCCGCTGCTCGCGGTCGAGGTCGTCCATGCCTCCGTGGTGCAGGCTGGCCAGCAGGTCGCCATAGGCACGCAGCGTGCCGACGTTTTCACCACTGGCTTCGTAGGCATCGAAGGCGCTGTCGTAGTCTGGCTGCGCGAAACTGCTGGGCGATACCCCGAGCGTCCGGGCCAGCGCCGCGGGGCGCTGGCCAAGCCTGTGCTGGCGAAGCGCCATGAAATCGAGCCCGCCCAGCTGGCGGGCCTGCGGGTGCAGCTGGCCGTACACGCCCTGGCGCACACCCACCAGCAGGCTGATGGGCCCCAACTGCTCGGGGTGCCCGCCGCTGGCCGCAACCATGGCCCGAGCACGGGCGTTGACCTCGGCAAGCCCCACGCGGTTGATCAGCATGTCCGTGGCCGTGTTATCGCTGACCGTCACCATCTGTTCCAGCAGGTAGCGGATGGAAATGGGCGTGCCAGGGTCGTGCCAGTTGACCGGCCCGGCGCCATCCACGAAGTCGCTGCGCGAGAGCGTGATCCGTTCATCCAGCGACAGCGTGCCCGCCTGGCGCTGCGCCAATACTTCCGCGGCCACCGGGACTTTCACCAACGACGCAAGATACCAGGGGTCATCGGCACGCCATGAGTACGCTTCGCCGCTCGTCAGCTGTTGCACGTAGACGCCCAGCTCGCCACCGAATGCCTCTTCGATGGCCGCGATCCGGGCATCCAGGCTGCCCTGCCAAGGGCTCTGCTTGTCGACTTCGTAGTACCAGTTCGTCTCATAACCATGCGCCTGCCCGTGAGTCTCTGCCAGCACGACCGGCCCCATCGGCAGCAGCGCGCCCAGCACCATACTCAACCACCAGCGTTTGAAACGTCTCAAACCTTGCCTCCCCATCTACGGCTTACCGTTGCACTGCCTATTCTCGTAAAGGCTATTTATGTCGGACAACCCAGCGGGTCAGCCCTATCCACAAGGCGGCCCCCAGAATCAACAGCCCGCCCACGCCGAGCACCTGTGGATAAGAGAGGACATTTTCGGCCCCCAGCAAAAAGCGCAGCACCAGAAAAATCATCACGATGTGAAATATGAAGGCCTTGAGGGCATCGCTGCCCACCACGGTCAGTGGCAGCAGCACCTTGGCTGCCATGGCGCCGCCTGCCAATGCCAGGCCCAGTAGCACCAGCGCCCCTCCCACGCTGAACAGCATGAATTGCAGCCCTGGCGGGTGCTTGCCCGCATTGTTGGCAATCGCCAGCATGGCGGCATCGACATCTCCAGCGCTGATGGCCAGGCCGTAGAAACCGGCCACCATCAGCGCCCCTACCACGACCAATACGCCGACCAAACGGCGGCGCAGCGCCGTGTCGAAGTAGCAGCGCAGCAGGGCCTCACCCATCAGCAACCCCGCCAGCACCAGCGGTGCCCGGCTCAGTTGGCCCCAAGTGTAGTGGTCTTCATGATCCACCAGCAGCGCCTTGAGAATATCGTTTCCGCCGAAGCTCAGCCCTTGAAGCCAGGCCGAGAGCGCGGTCAGCCCCACAATGGCTCCGAGTCGTGCCCACAGAGGCGTTCGTGCCCACAGGGGGAGCAACAGCGGCACCCATAACAGGGCAATGGCATAAAATCCGAGGATTTCGACCCAGATGGCAAATCGGCCATACAGCAGAGTATCGACGATGTCGGCGGGGGAGTAGTAAGGCAGCATCTCGACGATGGTCAGGGCCTTGTACCAGAACCACACTTCCAAGGCGCGTACCCAAAGCTTCAGGCGCCTTTTTGGCCAATCCTCGCTTTGGGTATGGGCCAAAAAGGCCACCGCCAGGGCAATGCCGAACACCAGAATGAACAGCGACGATGAAAACTTGGTGATGAAGTGAACGGGGACCATGCCCCAGTCCGGTACGTTACGTATGCCGACCAAACCACTGACCGCATGGCTGACGATCATCAGCCCGATGGCGATACCTCGTGCCAGGTCGATGGCTTCGATACGCCCTTCGGCGCGAGGCAGCTGGGGAAGCTCTTTCCAATTCAACACGTTGGGCACGTCCTTGTTATCGTGGTCAGGGTCATAGCGCAGGGACTTTGTGAAGATGCGTCTCTTACCATAGCGCATTCACGCGCATTTCCCTTCCACGCTTCGCCCCTATGATACGATAACCCCTATGACACGTTCGCCCCTATGACACGATAGCCCAAACGCAACAGCGCCCCGCAATTGGCGGGGCGCTGCGTGGCTCATCCTTGAGCCGAAGTAGAAGTTACTCCCTTAAGCGGCCGTGGGATTACCAGCCAGAATCGTCTTCCTCTTCAGTCTCCCACTGATCCTGCTCTTCTTCTTCCTCTTCATAAGTGAATTCTTGCTCTTCCTCTTCGTACTCGGTGGTCACACCGTCGTTGGTGGCACCTTGCTCTTGATCAGCATCGAAAGAGTTGAATGAGCCTTGATCATCCTGCATGGTTTCTTCCTGCGGCGCAGTGGGGTGCTCTTCATGCTCCTCCATTGCGAATGCCAGCGGGCTGGCTACCAGGCCAAATGATACACCCAGAATACCGAGTTTCTTCAGAGCTTCCTTTTTCATGGTCGTGCCTCCTAATGGCGTTTCTTTCGTTCAGTTCGGCGTGTTACGCATCTAACAACGTTTCATCTTCACGATCGATAAGAGCGGCGTGTCGTCCTGACATTCGTGCTTGCCGTTCTTGCCTAGAACATTGCACCCCCCATGCCAGCCTGCGCCAGAAAATTTTTAAATTATTAAATTTCAGTGGCTTATAAAGAATTCCTGCATGCCAACGCGTCTCTTCTATAATATTTAATTAGTTTTTTATTGTTTACCTCTGACACATGAGCCCCTGATGCTCACGCCCCGCTGTAACACTGCTCACTTTAACTAGCCAGTGCTACGCCTCGCCGAAGCGTTGGTAACCGGGGTTGCAAGAGCGGAAAGGTTTATTTTAACCCGCGTTCACTGCTGGTATCGTTCAGATACCGATCACCGTGAAGAGACTACAAATGCCTACGCAACAGACATCCACGTTTCGTTTGGTTACCCGCAGCGATTTTGATGGGTTGGTATGCGGCGCACTGCTCAAGCATCTGGGGCTGATCGATGAGATCACCTTCGTGCACCCCAAAGACATGCAGGATGGCAAGATCGAGATCGATGCCAACGACATCACCACCAACCTGCCTTATGTGCCCGGCTGCCATCTGGCCTTCGATCACCACCTGAGCGAAACCGTGCGTAACGTCGAGCGTGCCGACAACCACATCATCAATGCCGACGCCCCTTCTGCGGCACGCGTCGTGTGGGAATATTACGGTGGCCACGAGGCCTTCCCCGCCCGCTGGGACGACATGATGGAGGCGGTCGATAAAGGTGATTCGGCACAGTTCGATCGCGACGAGATTCTCGACCCGCAAGGCTGGGTGCTGCTGAACTTCATCATGGACGCGCGCACGGGGCTGGGGCGCTTCCGCGACTTCCGTATTTCCAACTACCAGTTGATGATGAAGCTGATCGATTACTGCCGTGAGCACACCATCGACGAAATCCTGGCTTTGGAAGACGTTCACGAGCGCACCGCGCTGTACCGTGAACACGCGCAACTGGCCAAACAGCAGATCGAACGCTGCGCCAGCGTACACGGCAATCTGGTGGTGCTGGACCTGCGCAACGAAGAGACCATCTATGCCACCAACCGCTTCGTGATCTACGCCATGTACCCCGAGTGCAACATCTCGATCCATGTGATGTGGGGCCTCAAGCAGCAGAACACCGTGCTGGCCATTGGCAAGTCGATCCTCAACCGCTCCAGCAACACCAATGTGGGCGAGCTGTGCTTGAGCTACGGCGGCGGCGGCCACCTGAATGCGGGCACCTGCCAAGTCGATAATGACCAGGCGGAAAGCGCGCTGGCGGAGATTGTTGAGAAGATCAATGCCGATGGCTAAAGAGCGGCTGCACGGGTAATCACCCGCTGCATCTCCTCCGCACTGAATGCGTTACTTCGCCCCTGGGTTCGAATCATCCAGAGGCGAAGCATTGGCGACCAGGCTCAATACCCCATCATGCTCGGCAGCCAGGTCGCCAGTCCAGGCACGGCGATCAACAGCAGGATCGTGGCCAGAATGGGCAGCAGGAACGGCAATACGGCTTTGACCACCTGGCCGTACCTCAACCGGGTAATCCCGACCATCAGGAACAGTACCGTGCCGAAGGGCGGCGTGATGACGCCCACCGAGAGCGTGATGACCATCACGATACCGAAGTGAACGGGGTCCAACCCCGCGCTGAGGGCGGCCGGTACGACGATGGGCGTGAAAATCAGGATGCTCTCGATCACCGACATGAAGCAGCCGATCAGCAGGAAAAACAGCGCAAAACAGAGCAGCAGCACGATGGTGGGCATATCGATGCTGGCGACCTGGCCTGCCAGCGCCTGGGGGATACCCATACGGACCAGAATCCAGCCGTAGAAGCTCGATACCGCGATGATCAGCAGAATGACCGCGCTGAACATCAGGGTTCTACGAAACGCCTGGAATAAATCCCGTCCGTTCAGGTCACGGTAGATCACCCCGCCCAGGATCACCGCGTACAGCGAGGCAATCGCACCCGCTTCTGTGGGGGTGAAAAAGCCTCCCCAAATACCGCCCACGATAATGGCGGGCATCATCAGAGGCAGGATGGCCCGCTTGCCCGTGCGCACGACTTCGCAGGCATCGAACGCGGTCGGTGTGGGCATCACCACTCGGCCAGTCATGCCCAGCACCACCGTCATGCCCATCAGTAACAGCGCCATCAGGATGCCCGGCAGCAACCCCGCCATGAACAGCCCACCGATACTGACATTGGCCAACCAGCCATACACCACCAGCGCAATGCTGGGCGGCAGGATGGGGCCAATGACGCTGGACGCCGCCGTAATACCGGTGGAATAGCCCAGCTCGTAGCCGCGCTCCTTCATGGCCTTGATTTCAATGCTGCCAAGCCCGGCGGCATCGGCGACTGCGGTGCCCGACATGGTGGCAAAAATCGAGCTGGCCACGACGTTGGCATGCCCCAGCCCACCTTTGGTGAATCCCACCAGCGCCGTGGCGAAGTCGAAGATACGGGTGGTCGTGGAGCCCACGTTCATGATGTTGGCCGCCAGAATGAACAGCGGGATGGCCAGCAGCGTGAAGTTGTTGAGGGTTTGCACCATGCGCAACGGCAGCAGCTCCACCGGCAGCCCCCCCGCCCCGGTTACCGCCAGGGCAATGAACGAGGTCACGCCAATGGCCACCACCACGGGCAATCCAATGGCCATCAGGGCCAGCAAGCCCCCTACGAATACGAGCAATTCCATCATGGCTGCGCGGGCTCCTCTTCACGGGGCGCTTCCAACCAGGCCACGGGGCCACGCAGGGTCTGCCACGCGGCGATCAGCGCCATGCCCGAGAAACTGAGCAATACGCCGTAATAGAGAAAACTGAAGCTGATACTCAGCGATACGGTCTTGTTGTTGGCACTCATGTCGGACATGATCCAGGCGCCCCAGGCCGCCAGCACAAAAAATCCGCAGGAGATCATGGCCGTCAAGCGATACTGAAGATGCCTGCCCACGTTGGAGAGCCGGTGACTAAACAGGTCCACGACCAGATGCTCACTACGCACCCACGCCGAAATGGAGCCAAAACCAATCGCATAAATGGCCAGCAGCGACGCGACTTCTTCTGTCCAGGGCATTCCCAGCCCCAGCAGGTCACGAGCCACCACGGCGGCCACCAGCAGCACCAGAATGGCCACCATCAAGGTCACGCCCACCACATCGCACAGGCTCGTAATGACACGCAGCACACTTTGGGCGGCTCTATCCAGCCCCTGCACGGGTGCCGCTTTCTCTTCCGAGGGAGCATTCATCGATAATTTCCTGAGGTGATCTCGCAATCCACGGCCACGGGGGTGTCGGGCACCCCCGTGGCTGAACCCGACGCGTTGGCGCTAGCGCGTCATTCGCCCTGATGCCCGAGGGCGTCCTCGCTCACGCCATCGGCCATATCGGCCATGACCCGCTCGATGGCAGGCAACGCAGCGGTTCTGAACGCTTCGATATCCGGTTCGATGATGGTCATGCCCTGCTCTTCCAGCGCGCCGAGGTAGTACTCGTCCAGCTCGCGCTCACGCTCGGAGCCATGGGCACGCGCCACGTGAATGGCCTCTTCGATCAGCGCTTGATCGTCTTCTTCCAGGCCGTTCCACCACCGCGAACTGGCCACCCAGTTCCACGGGAACTGCACGTGGCTGGTCAGAATGATGTGGTCCTGCACTTCCCATAAGCGCCGGGTATATGGCGAAGAGAGCGAGTTTTCATGGCCGTCTACCTGGCGCGTCTGCATGGCCAGGTAGATCTCCGGAGCAGGCACGTTGACCACTTGGGCACCGATCTCTTCCCATACCGCCAGCCACACCGGCAACGAAGGTAGGCGCATGCGGAAACCGCGCAGGTCTTCAGGGGTTTCGATGGCCTTGTTGGCGGTCATGTGGCGCGGCCCACGATGCTGGGTGCCGAAGTACTTGAGCCCGCCCTGGCTTTCGGCCTGCGCGATCAACGCCTGCCCAGAGGGGCTCTCCATGTACGCATCCACCTCTTCCCAGGTGGCAAACACGAATGGCACGGTAATGGCGTCGTACTCAGGCGCATACTGCTGGCGCCAGTTCCCGCCGGTAATGGAAAGCTGGGTCTGCCCCAGGTTGAGCAATTCCAGAATGGCATCCTCGCCTCCCAGCGAGCCCGCCAGGAAAGGGCGAACGTTGAAGCGGCCCGGCGCCTGCTCTTCCAGGTACTCTGCAAAGCGCTCCACGGCGGCGCTTTCGGAACCGCCTTCGCTCATGGTGTTGTTGACTTGGATTTCGATCGGGTTAGCCAGAACGAACGGTGCTGTCGTCAGCATGCCCAGAGTCGCCAGCGTGGCAAGCAGTTGTTTCCGCATGGGAAGGCTCTCTACGGTTGTCGTTATTGGGTGTGGTACTGCTTCGATCTTGAAACAAGCCGCCAAACGGCTCAAATCGGCGTTCGAGAAGGCAGGCTTCGTCAATGACGATGGCTGCAATGTCCCTCATAGCGGCACTTTTTCCAGGGCGCTGCGAAAGGCTGCGACTAAAGATGGATACTCAAGGGCTCGGGTTCGTTACCCAATGGCGCTACCCCGAGAGGTTCCATAACAATTCAATGTGGGAGTATTCTCCATGCACGAAACCGAGCAGGTCGTGTTCATCACCGGTGCGACGTCCGGCATCGGGCTGGCATGCGCGCATCTTTTTGCCGACGCGGGCTGGGCACTGGTATTGACCGGGCGGCGCCAGGACCGCCTGGCGCAGCTGCAGGCCACCTTCGAACAGCGCGTGCCTACCCATACGGCAGCGTTGGACGTCAGTGACGCCGAGGCGGTGGCCGAAGTCGTAGCGGCCTTGCCCGAGCGTTTTCAGCGCGTGCACACGCTGATCAACAATGCCGGGCTGGCGCTGGGCAAGGACCCGGCGCCGCAAGCATCGCTGGAAGACTGGCATCGCATGATCGACACCAATATCAAGGGGCTGGTCAACGTCACCAAGCACCTGCTGCCGCTGCTGAGCGCTTCCACCCCAGGGGCCACGATCATCAACCTGGGCTCCATTGCCGCCAATACGCCCTACCCGGGCGGCCATGTTTACGGCGCCACCAAGGCCTTCGTGGAGCAGTTCAGCTATAACCTGCGCTGTGACGTGGGCCCGCTGGGCATTCGCGTCACGGATCTGGCCCCCGGCATGACGGCCAGCGAGTTCACCCTGGTGCGCATGAAGGGCGACCAGGGCGTCGCAGACCGCTACTACGAAGGCGCCCAGCCGCTCCAGCCAGAAGACGTAGCCGCGCAGGCGCTGCATGTGGCGTCCCTGCCTGCCCACGTCAACATCACCCGCCTGGAAGTCATGCCCGTGTGTCAGCAGTGGTCAGCGCCGACCATTTTGCGCCACCAGACGTAAGCGTTGGCCCGGCGACTTACGCCGGGCCAACCACATGCTTCACCTCCAGGTAGGCGCTTAACCCCCAAGGGCCCAGCTCGCGCCCGATGCCACTGCGCTTGAACCCGCCCCAGGCGGTTTCGGGCAGCACGAGCTGCTCGCTGTTGTACCAGATACTGCCCGCTTTCAACTGGCGGCCAATCCGCTTGGCGCGTTCTGGATCACCGCTGATCACCGTGGCGGCGAGGCCAAAGTCACTGTCATTGGCAAGCCGAATGGCTTCGGCCTCACTTGCCACGCTGCGACCGCAAAGCACGGGGCCGAAGATCTCTTCTTTCCACAGACGGCTCTCTACCGGCACATCGCGGTAAAGCGTAGGTGCCAGAAAATAGCCTTGGGTGGGTAGCGTGCGGTGCCGCCCATCGCGCACCACCGTCAGCCCTTCCTGCTCGGCAATATCGAGATAGCGCTGTACGGCATCGCGCTGCCTGGCGCTGGTCAACGGCCCCAGGTCGGTGCCTTCAGCGAGCGGGTCTCCCAGCGTCAGCGCGTCCATACGCTCGGCAAGCGCCGCGTAGAGCGCCTTGGCAACGTCTTCGTGCACCAGCAGTCGCGAGGTGGCAGAGCAAATCTGCCCGGCGTTGAAGTAGATACCCGCCATCACCCAGTCAGCGGCCTGGGCGAGGTCGGCATCGTCCATCACCAGGATGGGGGATTTGCCGCCCAGCTCCAGCGATACGCTCGCAGTACGCGCGCTGGCGGCCTGCATGACGGCCTCGCCCACGCGGTTACTGCCGGTAAAGGAGATTTTATCCACACCTGCATGGTGAGTGAGCGGCGCGCCAATGCCTTCACCGTCGCCATTGAGCAGATTCAGTACGCCTGCGGGCAGGCCAATGTCCAGCGCGATCTCCGCCAGCACCCGCTCGGGCAGCGGGGTGACTTCCGAGGGTTTGAACACCACCGTACAGCCTGCGGCCAGCGCGGGCGCCAGCTTCCAGGCGCTGGTCACCAGCGGGAAGTTCCAGGGCGCAATCAGCCCCACGACGCCGACAGGGTCATGGTAGGTGCGGGCTTCTACGCCTTCCATTTCGAGACTGACGCGCTCTCCTTGGCGCGCATCCAGCGCTTTGGCTTGGGCGGCGTAATAGCGGTAACAGGCAATCGCATCGTCCAGATCGATCCCTGCCTCGGCCAGCGGTTTGCCGTTGTTGGTCGCCGACAGCTGCATCAAGGCCTCACGCCGTGCCTGTAGCGCCTCGGCCAATCTGGTCAGATACTCGGCCCGTGCCGCCCCGCCCAATGCCTGCCACTCGGGCTGTGCCTGCCGGGCAGCGGCCACCGCCGCATCGACGTCTGCCGCATCGCCACCGGTCACTCGCGCAATCCGCTCTTCGCGGTAAGGATTCATCACATCGAGCAGGCGAGTGCCCGCCGAGGCGACCCATTGATTATTGATGAACTGCTGGTCGAGAGTCTGCATGGGAACGTCCTAGTCGGGAAGTGAGCACGCCCGCTGCCAGGCAGCGGCGTCGATTTCAATCAGTAGCGGGCCGCTGGGCACGCGCTGAGCAAGCGCTCTGGAAAGCTCGTCGGGGCTCTCTACCAGCATGCCGGGGCAGCCGAAGCCTTCGGCCAAGGTGAGAAAATTGGGCGCTTGAATATCGACCCCCAGGCGGGCCACGCCGTTGGCATCCATGTAGCGGCGAATCTCTTCATAACCGGCGTTGTGCCATAGCACGATGACCACTGGCAGGCGGGCTTCCACCGCAGTGGCAAGCTCCGAGAGCGTAAACATCACCCCGCCGTCTCCCACCAGCGCAACGACGGGGAGATCAGGCCGGGCTAGCTGTGCTCCTAGTGCCGCAGGCAGCCCATAGCCCAAGGTGCCGTAGCCGGTAGAGGCGTTGAAGTAGCGCCTGGGCGCGGGCTGGCTGACGAGGTGGTTGCCGACATACACCGGCGCGGTGGAATCACCGACCAGGATGGCCTCAGGCAGGTGGTCGGCCAGCGCGGCATAAAGCGGTACGAAATCGCGAAACGCAGGATCATTGGCCAAATCCAATGCGTTTAGCGCAGCGGCCGTTCGCTCGGCGCCCTGACGTTTCAGCGGCGCTGAAAAGTGCTCAAGCAGAAGCTCCAAACTGCGCCCGGCATCACCCACCAAACCAAGCGTGGTGCGCTGATTGCGCACCAGCTGCTCGGGGTCCAGGTCGATTCGAATCAGCGTGCCGTTGAGGTGAAAACCGTCGTCGAAAACGACGTCATAGTCGGTTTCGCCCAGCTCGGTGCCTATGGCCAGAATCACATCGGCACTGGCAGCCAGCTCCCTGACGGCAGGCAGCGCGGCATTGGCCCCCAGGTCCAGCGGGTGATCACGCCCCAGCAGCCCCTTGGCGTTGATGGTCGTCACCGTGGGCGCATCCAGTTGCCCAACCAGCGCTCGCGCGGCTTCTGGCGCTGACACACAGCCACCCCCCAGCAGCACCAGGGGCTGCTTCGCCGCCTGGAGCAGGCGAGCCGCTTCGGCCACGCCTTCCGGGTCGGGGGCCGCTCGGTATAGCGTTGGCGCTTGCCAACTGGTCGGCACGGGTACGGGTGCATTGAACAGGTCGATGGGTATTTCGATGTGCACCGGGCCTGGGCGAGCACCGTTGAACACGGCAAAGGCGCGGGCAAGTACCTCCGGCAGCGTGCTGGCATCCAGCAGGGTGTGGCTGAACCGCGCCACGCCGCTGATCATCTGCTGTTGGCTGGGCAGTTCGTGCAGCCGCCCTTGGCCCAGGCCCAGCGTATCGCGACGATTGACGCTGGAGATCACCAACATGGGGATGGAGTCTGCCAGGGCTTGGCCCATGGCGGTGGCCATATTGGTCATCCCCGGCCCGGTAATGATCAGGCAAACACCGGGCTGGCCACTGGCGCGGGCATAACCATCGGCCATGAACCCCGCCCCTTGCTCATGGCGCGGGGTGATGTGCGCCACCTCGCTGCCCTCCAGGCCACGGTACAGCTCCACGGTATGCACGCCGGGAATGCCAAACAGCGCCCGCACGCCGTAGGTATCGCGCAGCAGGTGGATCAACAGGTCGGCGCAGGACATCGTCTTCGACTCGTTCATGCATCGCCCCTTAGAAGAAAAACGTGTGGGCCATGAAGGCAATGATCGGCAGCGTAATGGCCGTACGCAGCAGGAACACCACGGCCAGTTCCCAGAACTTGATGGGAATCTTCGACTTGAGCAGCAGCGCACCGATCTCGGACATATAGACCAACTGGGTCATGGAAAGGCAGGCAATCACGAAGCGGGTCAGCTCGCTTTCGATGTTGGTAGCCAGCACCGCAGGCAGGAACATGTCCGCGAAGCCTACCAGCGTGGCAGGTGCAGCCGCCTGGGCTTCAGGAATGCGCAGCAGCTCCAGCACCGGCACCATGGGGTACGAGAGCCAGGTAAACAGCGGCGTGAACTCGGCCAGAATCAGCGCCACGGTGCCAATCGCGAATACCAGCGGCAGCAGCGTCAGGAAGATGTCGATGACGTTGAGCAGCGCCAGCCGGGCCAGCGCTTTTGGCCCGGGTGCGCCCGCCGCACGACGGGTGGCCTGCAGCAGGCTGTAACGCAGCAACCCCACGTTGTCAGTGCGCTCTTCGCTCAGCTGGCAGCCCACCGGTTCGTGGTAGTCATCGGATTTACGCGACAGCGGCGGGATACGCGACACGATCACCGCCGCGATCAACCCGGATACGACGACGGTAAAGTAGAAGGGTATGAACAGGTGATTGAGATTGACGAAATTGACCACCAGCAGACTGAACGCAATCGACGCTACCGAAAAGTTGGTGGCAATGACCGAGGCTTCACGGCCGTTGTAAAAGCCCTGTTCGTACTGCTGCGAGGTGATCAGCACGCCCACCGTGCCCGAACCCATCCAGGAAGCGGTAGCATCGATGGCACTGCGACCCGGCAGGTTGAAGATGACGCGAAACGGCTTGCGCACCATGGTGCCAATGAACTCCATGAAACCAAACTCGACCAGAAACGGCAGCAGCAGCGCAGCGAAAAAGAAGAACGTCAGCAGCACCGGTGCCAGATCGTTCAGCATTACGCCGCCGGTAAAGGACGCCGTCACGAACTCAGGGCCGACCTGAAAAAAGGTCATGATGACGAAGACGGCCCCCAGAACGCGCATGGCAATCCATACGGGGCCCACATCGAACATCTCCTTGAAGTGGCCTTGCCGTGCCCAGGCGGGCTTTGCCAGCTTGACGTACAGCGTCACCATCACGGAAACGCACAGCACGCCTAGCGCAATGGCAGGCAGCGCCCCACCCAGCAGGGTCTGCAGGCCATCGGCCATCAGCCCCATGCCGATATTGACGGTCTCACCAAACTGAAAAGGGATCAGAAACAGCAGCACGCCGATCAGCGAAGGAATCAGAAACTTCAGCAGATGCGCGCGGGGTATCGACGTGGACGAAGCGGATGCTTCCGGCGTCGCTTTAGAGTATGACATACGGTTCACCTATTGGATGTGATTATTGGAGGTGGGCTGGCGGCGTCCTGAAGGGGAGCACCGCTCCCCTTCCTGTGTATTGTCATCCGCGCCTTGTCAGGTCGGCGCTTGGTGCAAGGCACTTTTGCAGGCAGCGCTTACGGGCGGCGTTGCGCTGCGGGCAGTACGCAAAGCATTTCATACAGCAGCGTAGCGCCCATCAGCGCCGTGTTGCCGCTGGGGTCGTACGGCGGCGACACCTCGACCAGGTCCCCGCCCACGATGTTCAAGCCAGCGGCACCGCGCACGATTTCCAGCCCTTGGGCAGAGGTCAGCCCTCCCATTTCCACCGTGCCGGTACCGGGGGCGACCGAAGGGTCCAGACCATCGATGTCGAAACTGATGTACACCGGGGTATCGCCCATTTGCTCACGCACTTCGGCCATCAGTGGCGCCAGCGAGCGGTACCAGCACTCTTCGGCGGGCACTACGCGGAAACCCTGCTTGCGGCACCAGTCGAAATCTTCCGGGGCATAGCCGGTTCCACGCAGGCCGATTTGCACGACCTTGTTATGAGCCAGCAGCCCTTCCTCCTGGGCGCGGCGGAACGGCGTGCCATGGGCAATGGGCTCACCGAACATGTGCTCGTTCACATCCGCATGGGCATCGATATGAATCAAGCCCACCGGACCGTGCTTTTTGGCCATGGCGCGTAGAATCGGCAGCGTCAGCGTGTGCTCGCCCCCCAGCGTCAGAGGAATGCAGTCGTGCTTCAGTACGTCGTCGTAGAAGGCGGTGATGATGTCGACGCTTTTCGGCAGGTGAAAGGTGTTGATGGGCAC
The DNA here is from genome assembly GCF_014651795.1 of Vreelandella hamiltonii. NCBI lineage: Bacteria > Pseudomonadati > Pseudomonadota > Gammaproteobacteria > Oceanospirillales > Halomonadaceae > Vreelandella > Vreelandella hamiltonii. The sequence goes on from NZ_BMXO01000007.1 coordinate 23,218, forward strand.
GTCACCGATATCGGCGACCTGAAGCCGCTCGAAGGGAGCCGCCCCCGTGGCCATGTTGTAGGGGCGCAACATGCGCGACTCATCGCGAATCTGGCGTGGCCCCAGGCGGGTACCCGGGCGATTTGAGGTGCCGATATCCATGGGAATGCCGATGAACGCCGCGTCCAACCCTGCTGCGCTCTGTTGCGTGGGCAGGCGCATCATGGTGGCAGGGCCTGCAAAGCGCGGCATGGTGTTGCCGCCCAGCGGCTGATTGAATTCCGACATCGTTCTCTCCTTGGATTTATTGTGGCCAGCCTGACGGGCCTGGCGCTTCAGCGATTTATCCAGCTCATATCGCTCATGCATCGTTGATGCACAGATCAATACACAGACCACTGCACAGACCATGCCAAGTCACCTGCGCTGATAAATAGGGAGGTTTACCGCCCCATCGATGCAAAAATGAATCGCAACGCTAATGAAACGATGCAAAAATGAATCAATGAGTCATATTTGCATTGCCCTGTTCATCCAACGATATAAAAGCGGCTGCAGTAAATAAGGAGGGATGCATGAGTGAAATCGACAGGCGCGTACTGCAAACCATCGTGGAAACCGCCAATGACCACTTCTTTATCGTCAGCGGCGACGGTCAGATTATGGATATCAGCCCCGGCGCCGAGGCGGTATACGGCGTATCACGGGAGGAGCTGCTTTCCAGCAGCGTTCAACAGCTCCAGGCCGCCGGTGTTCTGAAACCGTCCATCACCATGGAAGTCATCCGCACTCGCCAGCCCGCTCAGCTAATGCAAATCACCGGCACGGGCCGCCGCGTCATTGCCGAAGCCTACCCCGTGTTCGTCAACGGCAAGCTGGAGCGCATTGTCAGCCGCTCACGGGATTTGACCGACCTTCAGCTGCTGCAGGACGAATACGCTCTGCTGCAAAAACGTTTTAGTGAACACTTGAAGCGCAGCCAGGCCGCCCCCGATGCCGAAGAGCAAGCGCTGGATGCTGCGCTGGACCACCTTCAGGTCAGAAGCCATGTGATGCGGGAAATCGCCCTGTTGCTCAAGCGCGTGGCACCATCGGATGCCAACGTGCTGATGCTGGGGGAGTCTGGCGTGGGCAAGACGGCCTTTGCCAAGCAGCTCCACCGCTGGAGCGAGCGCCATCATGGCCCGTTCATCGAGGTCAACTGCGCGGCGATCCCGGAAAACCTGTTCGAGTCGGAAATGTTCGGCTACCAGCCCGGCGCCTTCAGCGGTGCCGCGCGGCAAGGCAAGGCCGGACTGCTGGAGCAGGCCGAAGGGGGCACGCTCTTTCTGGATGAAATTGGCGAGCTGCCGCTGCTGATGCAGACCAAACTGCTGAAAGTGATTCAGGATGGCAGCCTGACCCGGTTGGGCGACACGCGGGCTCGTCGCGTCAACTTCCGGCTGGTCGTGGCGACCAATCAGGACTTGGCCAAACGGGTCGAAACCGGCCTGTTCAGGCTGGACCTCTACTATCGTCTGAACGTCATCCCCATCACGCTGCCCCCGCTGCGCGAGCGCCGCGAAGATATTCCCGTGCTGGTGGAAGCCTGCCTGACTCGGCTGAACCACCGCTATGGCCGCCAAAAAATCATCAGTAACCCGGCCTGGTCGACGCTGATGGGCAGCGACTGGCCCGGCAACGTGCGGGAGCTGGAAAACTGGCTGGAAAGAGCCTGGCTTTCAAGCCCCGGCGACCAGATCGAAGCGCCCGCGGCACCTTCGGCCTCTGAGCCACCCGAAACACCGCTGCCCACTGCGTGGCTGACGTCCCCAGCGGCGTCCCTGCAACAGGACGAAAGCCTGAAGGAGTACCTGGCGCGCATCGAGCGCGAGACCTTGGGCCAACTGTGCAGCACCCTGCCCAGCACGTATGCCATCGCCAAGCGTTTGGGCATCAGCCAATCCAGCGTCGTGCGCCGCCTGCAGCGTTACGGCATCAAGATCACCCCCTGACCGCCTCACGACATCAACCTGACATCCAGGCGTCATACAAACGCAACACCTTGCTCTCACTCTAGATCGTCGCCACGCATGACGGATGAGAGCCATGAACCAATCGCGCATTCGCCTGGCAGGCGTCTCCAAGCACTGGGGCGCGACCACGGCAGTCAACGACATTTCCTTCGATATTCAGCCCGGGCAGTTCGTCATTCTGCTGGGGCCGTCAGGCTGTGGAAAATCCACCACCCTGCGCATGCTGGCGGGGCTGGACGACGCCAGTAGCGGTCGCATCCATATCGGCGAACGGGACGTGACCCACCTGCCGCCCGGCGACCGTGGTCTGAGCATGGTGTTTCAGTCCTATGCGCTATTTCCGCACTTGAGCGTGGCCGACAACATCGTCTTTGGCCTGCGCAGCCGCAAGGTAGCGAAGGCAGAACGGCAGCAGCGCCTGGCCCAGGTGGCCGAGCTGGTGGACCTGACGGATTACCTGCACCGCAAACCGGCACAGCTTTCCGGCGGTCAGCGCCAGCGGGTGGCGTTGGCGCGCGCCATCATTTCCGAACACCCCATCTGTTTGATGGACGAGCCGCTGTCCAACCTGGATGCGCGGCTGCGCAGCGATATGCGCAGGGAGATCAAAGCCCTGCAATCACGACTCGATATGACGGTGGTTTACGTCACTCACGACCAGGTAGAGGCCATGAGCATGGGAGACCGTGTGATCTTGATGCAACAAGGACATATCGTGCAGGACGGCACACCCGACGAGCTTTATAACCAGCCCGCCAGCGCCTTCGCGGCCAGCTTCATCGGCAGCCCGGCCATGAACCTGCTGCCGCTGGTGGCCGGGGCACAGGGAGCGGTGATCGAAGGCGAACCCACCACCCCCGTTGCCCCATTGCCCGCGGCAGGCGGCCAGTTGGGCATTCGCCCCGAGGATATCGAACTGCGCGGGGCCTCGGCGGCTGGCCTGCCCGGCCAGGTGGAAAGCGAAGAGTATCTGGGCGCCGACACCATTGCCCATGTGAGCGTCGGGCAGCACACCCTGCGTGTGCGGCTAGGCGGCAAACACAGCCTGACGGGCCAGCCCTGCCGACTGTTCTGGTCGGCAGACAAGGCCCACCTGTTCGACCCCTCCGGCACACGCCGGGACGACCTGTCGGCGCTGGAACTCACGCCGTATCGCACCATTCCGCGCCCGCCGACGGTGGGCTCTTTTCAGCACTGAGTTTGCTCACCACCCCACAACCCTTGCGACATCACCCACTCTTTGAGGAGTCAGCCATGCGAGTTTCTCATCCCTTGATGTCCGGCGCCCTGCTTGCCAGCGTACTGGGCGCCGCTCAGGTTCAGGCGGATACCATCGATTTGACGATGTACTACCCGGTGTCGGTGGGGGGCGCACTGACCGACGTGATCGATGGCCTGGTGGCTGAATTCGAAAGCGAATATCCAGATATCAACGTGGAAGCCATCTACGCGGGCAACTACGACGACACCCGCGTGCGCGCCATGTCCGCCATGGAAGCAGGGGATGCGCCTCAGCTCTCGGTGCTGTTCTCCATCGACCTGTACGAGCTGATCGAGCAGAACGCCATCGTGGCCTTTGATGACCTCATCGACACCGAGGAAGAGCAAGCGTGGCTGGATGGCTTCTACCCCGGCCTGATGGAAAACGGTCAGTTGGATGGCAAGACCTACGGCATTCCCTTCCAGCGCTCCACCATCGTGCTGTTCTGGAACAAGGACGCCTTTGCAGCCGCTGGCCTGGACCCGGAAACGCCGCCGGAAAACTGGGAAGAGATGGCCGAGATGGCCGCCGCCGTACGCGAAGCCTCGAACGGTGAGCAGTGGGGCGTGATGGTGCCATCCACCGGCTACCCCTACTGGATGTTCCAGGCCTTTGCCTTCCAGAACGGCCATCGCCTGATGAACGACGATGGCACCGAGGTCTATTTTGACGACCCGGCCGCCATCGAAGCCCTCGAATACTGGGTGTCGCTGGCCACCGAGCATGACGCCATGCCCAGTGGCACCATCGAGTGGGGTACCCTGCGCCAGAACTTCCTCGAGCAGTCCACCGCCATGATGTGGCACACCACGGGTAACCTGACCGCGGTACGCAACGAGGCCAATTTCGAGTTTGGCGTCGCCATGCTGCCCATGAAGACCCAGCGCGGCAGCCCCACCGGTGGCGGCAACTTCTACATCTTCGAGGATGCCAGTGAAGAGGAGCAGCGCGCAGCGATGACCTTCATCCGCTGGATGACCGCCCCCGAGCGTGCCGCCGCCTGGTCCATCGAAACCGGCTACATGGGCGTCAGCCCCGCCGCCTATGACACCGAAGCATTGCAGCATTACGTGGAAGAGTTCGCCCCTGCCGCCGTGGCTCGGGACCAGCTCGAACACGGCACTGCCGAACTCTCTACCTACCAGGGTGGCCGCGTGCGCCGAGCCCTGGATAACGCCGTGCAAGCCGCACTGACAGGGCAAATGAGCCCTGCCGACGCGCTGAGCCAGGCCCAGCGTGAGGCCGATGCGGCGCTGCGCCGCTATGCCCGGTAAGCGCCGATAGGCGGACGTTTCCATGCTCGCCGGGGTTCGCCCCGGCTTTTTCTCATCACGGCGGCCCCATGAACCTGAACGCCCATCGAACGATGCAGCTTTACGGCGCCCTGCTGCTTCTGCCCGCGGCACTGCTGCTCACTGCGTTTGCCTACTTGCCCACGGTCACCACCGTGATCAACAGCCTTTTTCTGCCCGGCTTTCGCGGCGAGCCCGCCGCCTTCGTCGGGCTCGACAACTATCGCGTGCTGATGGACGACCCGACGTTCTGGAAAGTCGCCCGCAACAACCTGCTGTACGCGCTGGGCACGGTTCCCACTTCCACGGCGCTGGCACTGGGCATGGCGCTGCTGGTCAATGCCCGCCTGCCCGGGCGCGGGCTGGTACGCATGGCCTATTTCACGCCCACCATTCTGCCCATGATCGCCGCCGCCAATATCTGGATGTTTTTCTACGCCCCGCAGATAGGGCTATTCAACAAGCTGCTCGGCGCCCTGGGATTTGCCGGGGTGAACTGGCTGGGCGACCCCGGCGTGGCACTGGGGTCGGTCATCGTCATGTCGGTGTGGAAAGAAGCGGGCTTTTTCATGATCTTCTACCTGGCCGCGCTACAGGCCATCCCCCCGGAGCTCAAGGAAGCCGCTGACCTGGAAGGAACGAGCCGCTGGAGCTTCTTTTGGCGAGTGACGTTTCCCCTGCTGATGCCCACCACGCTGTTCGTACTGATCAACGCGCTGATCAATGCGGTGCGGGTGGTCGACCACCTGTTCATTCTGACCAAGGGCGGGCCCAATAACGCCACCAACCTGCTGCTTTATTACGTCTACGAGAACGCCTTTTCGTTCTTCGACCGCACCATGGCGGCCACCATCACCGTGGTCATTCTGCTGGTGTTGGCGGTGGTGGCCACGCTGAAGTTCACGATTCTGGACCGCAGGACGCACTACCAATGAGTACCTTCTCTTTTCCGGTGTCGCCACGGCGCACCCTGGCGCTGCCCCGCCTGGAAACCCTGGCGGCCTGGCTGCTGGCCGTGATCTGGATCTTTCCGCTGCTTTACGCGGTGTGGGCCGCGATTCACCCGCCCGCCTACATGGTACGTTTCGATCTGCTGGCGCCTTTGACGCTGGACAACTTCACGAACGCCTGGGCCCAGGCCCCCTTTGCGCGTTACTACCTGAACACCTTCGCGCTGGTGACCGGCGTGGTACTGGCCCAGTTCGTGGTCTGCACGCTGGCCGCCTTTGCCTTTGCCCGCTTTCCGATCCCCGGCAAGAATCTGCTGTTCATGCTGGTACTGATTCAGCTGTTCGTGTTTCCCGAAGTGCTGATCGTCGAAAACTACCGTATCGCCAGCGAGCTGGGGCTGATCAATACCATCACCGGCATTGGCCTGCCCTACGTGGCCAGCGCCTTCGGCATTTTCCTGCTGCGTCAGACCTTCAAGACCATCCCCCGAGAGCTGGAGGACGCCGCCCGTATCGAGGGCTGTGGCTGGCTGGAAATCCTGTGGAAGGTCTACGTGCCGCTGGCCAAGCCCACCTATCTGGCCTACGGGCTGGTGTCGATCAGCCACCACTGGAACAACTTCCTGTGGCCACTGGTGGTGACCAACTCCGTGGAGAGCCGCCCGCTGACGGTAGGATTGGGCGTGTTCTCCGCGCCAGAAACCGGCGTCAACTGGGCCACCGTCAGCGCTGCCACGCTGCTGAGTATTGCGCCGCTGCTGGTGGCTTTTCTGCTGTTCCAGCGCCAGTTCGTGCAGTCGTTTTTACGTGCGGGGATTCGCTAACCCAACTCACTCGGGTTTTCGTGCGACAATTCTCCTTCACGCACACGACAAGGAGAGCAGCGATGCACGGCGACCCGGCAGCCCTCAAGGTACTGCAAGAAGTTTTTGGCTTTGAGCGCTTTCGTGGCCCCCAGCAGGCCATCATCGAGCACGTGACGGGCGGCGGAGACGCGCTGGTGCTGATGCCCACCGGCGGCGGCAAATCGCTGTGCTATCAGATCCCGGCGCTGCTGCGCTCTGGCACCGCCATCGTGGTCTCGCCGCTCATCGCGCTGATGCAGGACCAGGTGGCCGCGCTGATCCAGAACGGGGTGCGCGCCGCCTACCTCAACTCCAGCCTTGAGATGCATGAGGCGATGGAGGTGGAGAACCGCCTGCGCGCAGGCGAGCTGGACCTGCTCTACATCGCGCCCGAGCGGCTGGCCACGGCGCGCATGCAGATGCTGCTGGAACAGACGCGTATTGCGCTGTTCGCCATTGACGAGGCCCACTGCGTTTCCCAGTGGGGGCACGATTTCCGCCCCGAGTATCGCCAGCTCTCCCACCTGCATCAGCGCTTTCCCGACGTGCCGCGCATCGCGCTCACCGCCACCGCCGACGTGCCCACCCGGCACGACATCATGGAGCATCTTCAGCTTCAGGAAGCCGCGCTCTACAACAACGGCTTCGACCGCCCCAATATTCGCTACCACATCGCAGAAAATCAGGGCAATGCCAAAGAGCAGCTGCTGAGTTTCATACGCGAGCACCACGACGGCGAAGCGGGCATCGTCTACTGCCTCTCTCGCCGCAAGGTGGAAGAAACCGCCGCCTGGCTGGCGCGTCAGGGGCTCACCGCGCTGCCCTACCATGCCGGGCTGCCCGCCGAGCAGCGCCAGCAGCATCAAACCCGTTTTCTGCGCGAAGATGGCGTGGTGATCGTCGCCACCATTGCCTTCGGCATGGGCATCGACAAACCCGACGTGCGTTTCGTGGCGCACCTCAATCTGCCCAAAAGCATCGAAGCCTACTACCAGGAGACCGGCCGCGCCGGACGCGACGGGCTGCCCGCCGATGCCTGGATGGCCTACGGCCTTCAGGACGTGATCACCCTGCGCCAGATGCAGCAGGACTCCAGTGCCGCCGACCAGCAGAAGCGCATCGAACAACAGAAGCTCGATGCCATGCTGGGGCTCTGCGAGATCATCAGCTGCCGCCGTCAGGCGCTGCTCCACTACTTTGGCGATTCGCTAGACGAACCCTGCGGCAACTGCGATAACTGCCTCACCCCGCCTGACACCTGGGAGGCCACCGTGGCCGCGCAGAAGGCGCTGTCGTGTGTCTACCGCACCGAACAGCGCTTTGGCGTCACTTATCTGGTGGATGTGCTGCTCGGCAAGCGCAACGAGCGTATCAGCCGCTTTGGCCACGACAGCCTGAGCACCTTCGGCATCGGCCAGGAGCTCACCGCCAGTGAGTGGAAAGCGCTGTTTCGTCAACTGATCGCCAGCGGCTATCTAAGCGTGGACATGGAGGGCCATGGCGCGATCAAGCTCACCGCCAACGCCAGGCCCATACTGCGCGGTGAGCAAAGTCTCACCCTGCGCAAACCCAGCAAGCCTGCGCGGCGCGGAGCCAAAGGGTCATCCGCCGCCAAGGGCCACGGCGTACTGTGGGAAGCGCTGCGCCAGCATCGCAAAGCGCTTGCCGATGCCCAGGGCGTACCCGCCTACGTGATCTTCAACGACGCCACCCTGGCCGAGCTGGTAGCGCAAAAACCGCAAACGCTGCAGGCGCTGGGCGCCATCTCGGGCATCGGCGCGCGCAAGCTGGCCGATTACGGCGAAGGATTTCTGGCGGTGGTACTGGCGCACCCCAATGAACCCGAAACACCCACCGACATCGGCAATAGCGCCATGGAATCCGCCACGCTGCTGCGCCAGGGGCTAACCCCCGAACAAGTCGCCGAGCAGCGCGGGCTGGCCGCCAGCACGGTCTACCGCCATTTGAGCGATGCCATTCAAGGCGGCGAACTGGCCCTGGAAGAGGTGGTCAACCTGGACCCGGCGACCCTGGCGCAGATTCACGCCGCCTTCGAGAAGTTTCCAGGCCAGGGGCTGAAAGTGGTGTTCGAGGCGCTGGAGGGGCGTGTGGATTATCCGATACTGCATTGCGTGCGGGCTTCCATGGCTGCCCGACGCTAGCAGCCACCAGTTGAGCGTTTTTTTATAAAACCGCTCAATTGGTGTACTCTCTATACAAGAGAGGAGACGCGATATGGCCATTCAGCACAACACCGCTACCAAGCGCCGCGACATGGGAGCTGCTGCCATGCGCACGTATCCCAACATATCCCGCCGCTGGGGCCTGAAAGAGAGCGAAGCCGCCTTGTTACTCGGCGTGCCCGACTCGACTTACCGACGCTGGAAGCAAGCCCCCGAGCAAGCCCGCCTGGATGCCAACCATCTTGAGCGCATGTCGCTGATTCTGGGCATCTACAAGGCGCTGCATATCCTGCTCCCCAACCAGGAGGCCGCCGATAGCTGGCTAAAACGAGCCAACAGCAATCCCCTGTTTGCTGGCCACACGCCCATGGAGCGCCTGCTGAGTGGTCACGTTTCCGACCTCTATGTCGTTCGCCAGCACCTGGATGCCGCACGTGGAGGGGGCCATGTATGAACTTCCCGCTCAGCAACGTCACATGGCGGCCAAGCTACCGCGTCATCCCTTCACGTTTCCCACCGATCGACCTGTTCGAAGGCGTCAACAGCCACACGGACGACTGGGATTTGCTCAACGAACTGGAAGGCGAGACCTCTGCCAGGCTTCGTGAAGAGGCGGGCGCGATTCATCTGGTGCGCGACGGCGACCGCCGTTATGGGCCAGGCTGGTCTCCCGTCATGGCGGCGTTTTGCCATTTCTCTGCCTCCGGTTCACGGTTCAGCGATGGCACCTTTGGTGCCTACTACTGCGCACTCACCGAAGCCACCGCCATTGCGGAAACCCTGTACCACGCAGAGCGCTTCATGGGAGAGTCCAACGAGCCGCCCATGATGCTGCAGCAGCGCGTGTATCTCTCTGATGTGATGGGCCAACTGATTGACTTGCGGGGCCACCGCGACGCAGCGCCCCTGCTCGCCCCAGGTAGCTGGTCTGCCGGGCAAGCTCTGGGTAGAAACGCCTGGGATCAACAGGCAGATGGCATCGTGTACCCCAGCGTTCGCGACCCCGGCGGCCAGTGCGCGGCCGTGCTAAGGCCCCCGGTACTCTCCGCCACTCGGCAAGGCCGTCATCTCGGGTACGATTGGGACGGCCAGCGAATTCGCCATGTGTACGAGCTGACGCTGCTGGAATGAGCCTGCCGGAACGTTAACGCCATCCTCGCAGATGCTCGCCCTGGGCAATGGCGGCGGCGTCGAACACGCCGGTATCCAGAATCCAGGCGGTGACCAGTGAGGCCGGGGTCACATCAAACGCCGGGTTCCACACCGGTGCATCGCTGGGCGCCCATACCACCTCGCCAAACGCGCCGGCGGCACCGCGCACCTCCGCGCCATCGCGCTGCTCGATGGGAATCGCCGCGCCGGTCGCGCAGGCGGGGTCGACCGTGGTGTAAGGGGCCACCACGTAGAACGGCACCTGATGGTAGTGTGCCGCCACCGCCAGCATGTAAGTGCCCACTTTGTTGGCAAAGTCGCCGTTGGCGCAGATGCGATCCGCCCCCACCATCACTTTATCCACCTTGCCCGCCGCCATCAGGCTGGCCGCCATGCTGTCGGTGATCAGCTGGTAGGGAATGCCTAAATCGGCCATTTCCCAGGCGGTCAAACGGCCGCCCTGGAGCAGCGGGCGGGTCTCATCCACGTAGACCTGCAGCTCCACGCCACGCTGTTTGGCGATGGCCAGCGCGCCAATCGCGGTGCCTACGCCCGCCGTGGCCAGCGCGCCGGTGTTGCAGTGGGTCAGCACCCGGTCGCCGGAGGCCAACAGGTCAGCGCCCCGTTCGGCCATGCGCTGGCACAGCGCGCGGTCCTCTTCGAACAGCGCTTTGGCACGCTCGGCCAGGGCGTCCGCGCCTTGGGCAAAGCAAGCTTCCATAGCATCCAGGCAGTACATCAGGTTCACCGCCGTGGGGCGCGTCGCACGTAAGCGATCACTCACCCACTGCCACTCACTTTGCGGATGGCGAGCCGCGTACTGGGCCAGTACGAACGCCGCGCTCAAGCCAATCAACGGCGCCCCGCGAATGGCAAGATGCTTGACGGCGTGCTGCCACGCCTCGGGAGAGTCGCAGCGCACCCACTCTTCGGCCTGGGGGAGCCGGGTCTGGTCCAGGTATTCGAGGGCGTCGGCATGCACTCGTAAACTGCGTGACTGTAACGTAACCATGAAGGGCTCCTTGAGGTCTTGAACCGGTGAACTCGGCGCGCGGCTTATCAGGCGCGAAGCTTATCATATAGAATGATGCCCATTGGATGAGACGATGCAGGCCTTATGACTACCTTACACACCGAACTGCTGGACGCCATTGCCTGGGCAGCGCAGCAAGGCTGGACCCCCGCCACCGGCGGCAATTTTTCCGCGCGTACCGAGGCTGGTTACTGGGTCACGGCGTCCGGGCGGGATAAAACCCGCATCCAGGCCGATGACCTGCTGCTCTGCGACCTGGAAGGCCGCGTGCTGGAAGGTAGCGGCAAACCCAGCGCCGAAAGCGACCTGCATGCCGCGCTGTACCGGCTAGACCCGAACATTCACTGCGTTCTGCACACCCACACCGTGGCCAGCACCGTGCTGTCGCGACGCTTTCCCGACGGCATCGAACTGAGCGGTTTCGAGATGCAAAAGGCGTTGGCGGGTAACGCGACGCATGATGCAACGATTCGCCTGCCGGTGGTGCCCAACTCCCAGGACATGGAGGAGCTGGCCAGGCACGTTCGCCAGGGCTGGCCAATGCCCTGGGGCTTTCTCGTGGCGGGACACGGCATCTACGCCGTGGGCGACAGCATTTCCAGCTGCCGCCGCCACCTGGAAGCCATCGAATTCTTACTTGCCTGTGTACTGGAAGAGAGCCGGTGGTCCCAATGAGCCAATCAACCGTTCGCGCTATCGTGACCGATATCGAAGGCACCACCACCGATATCAATTTCGTTCATAAAGTGCTGTTTCCCTACGCCTACGCCAAGCTGCCTGATTTTCTGCGCGAGAACGCAGCCACGCCTGCCGTGACCGAGCAAATCGACGCCGTGCGCAGCGACATGCAGGCCCCTGAGGCCACGCTGGAAGCGGTGATTGCGACGCTGCTGCACTGGATCGATACCGACCAGAAAGTGACGCCGCTGAAAGCCCTGCAGGGCATGGTATGGGCCGACGGCTACCAGCGTGGCGACTTCACCGGCCACTTATACGCCGATGTGGCTCCGGCGCTGCGCCAGTGGCAGGCAGAGGGCAAGGCGCTGTACGTGTATTCGTCCGGCTCGGTGCAGGCGCAGAAGCTGCTGTTTGGCTACAGTGACGAGGGGGATTTGACCCCGCTGTTCAGCGGCTACTTCGACACCCATGTTGGCCATAAGCGCGAAGCCGCCTCTTATCAGCGTATCCTCGACACCCTTGACCTGCCGCCCGCATCGGTGCTGTTCTTGTCAGATGTCGTCGAAGAGCTGGATGCCGCTGAACAGGCAGGTATGCAAACCCGGCAGCTGGTACGTGAAGGCACCCAGCCGGGAACACACCACGCCTGCGTCGCACGCTTCGACGAGATTGCCGTCTAGCGGCAACGGTTGACCATTTATTTCAGGAGTCATTGATGTCACAACTGAAAGTCTTTGCCGATCAAAACCCTAACGATGCGCTTCTGGATACCACAGACGGCGCGCAAATCGCCGCCGAACTGAACCGCGTGGGCGTTCTGTTCGAACGCTGGGCAGCGCCGGGCGAGATTGCCGACGATGCCACCCAGGAAGAGATCCTGGCGCTCTATCAGGAAGATATCGACCGGGTCAAAGCCAAGGGTGGCTACCAGACCGTCGACGTGCTGCACATGGTGCCCACCCACCCGGACAAGGAAGCGATGCGCCAGAAGTTCCTGAACGAGCACCGCCACCATGAAGACGAAGTTCGCTTCTTCGTCAAAGGCCAGGGGCTGTTCTGCCTGCACATCGACGACAAAGTCTACCAAGTGCTCTGCACCCGCAACGACCTGATCAGCGTGCCCGCCAACACCCCGCACTGGTTCGACATGGGCCCCGAGCCGGCATTCACCGCGCTGCGCTTCTTCGACAACGTGGAAGGCTGGGTCCCCCACTGGACCGAAAGCGACATCGCCGGAAAATTCGATCGTTTAGATCAGCTTTGAGCGATGAAGGGTGAAGGGTAAGCCGTAGCGCGGCGTAAGCGGAGCGCACCCGCGAAGCACCGCACAGCGGTGCCGAAGATGCCACTGAGAGTTGATCCTCCACAGCAGCCCCACCCAGGCGGCTACCGCCGCCCCTGCGGGTGCCTCATTTGCTCGTGCCGAGCAAGATTCGTTACGCCGCGCTACGGGGCTTCGCCAAACTCAAGATGGGCACCCGTAGCGCGGTGTAAGCGATAGCGCACCCGCGAAGCACCGCACAGCGGTGCCGAAGGTGCCACCGAGCGTTGATCATTCACTCTGGCCTATCCAGGCGGCTACCGCCGCCCCCGCGGGTGCCTCATTTGCTCGTGCCGAGCAAGATGCGTTACGCCGCACTACGGGACTTATCCAAGCTCAAGAGGGGCACCCGTAGCGCGGTGTAAGCGACAGCGCACCCGCGAAGCACCGCACAGCGGTGCCGAAGATGCCACCGAGCGTTGATCCTCCGCAGCGGCCCACCCAGGCGGCTACCGCCGCCCCCGCGGGTGCCTCATTTGCTCGTGCCGAGCAAGATTCGTTACGCCGCACTACGGGGCTTCGCCAAGCTCAAGATGGGCACCCGTAGCGCGGCGTAAGCGATAGCGCACCCGCGAAGCACCGCACAGCGGTGCCGAAGGTGCCACTGAATCAATGGAAAGACGCTTACAACACCGTTTTCTGATTGAACGTTTTGGCGAGTTCCGTCAGCGCGTCGAGGTCTCGGTAGGCTTGCGGTTCCATGATCAGCGTTTGGCCCATCAGCACGTTGCGTGCTTCCAACTCAGCTCGCAAGGCGGTGTCTTCGATCTCTTCGAAATCGGCGTTGTGGGCCAGCGACAGTACGCGGCGATGCATTTCGATGCCGCAGTAGGCCAGCGCATCTTCACGAATCTCATCCAGCAGGGCATCGCAGGCGTCGTCGGCGCTGTTGCCCTGCTCTTCGAATAGCGACCTGGGGAACAGAATACCGGTCCGCTCGGTTTGCCAGAGGTGGCGAAACTCCTCATCGAAGCGGGTAAAACAGTCGCTGATCACCGAGAGAATCCAGGCTTGATACGCTTCCAGCTCGTCTGCCTGGCGGTGGGCTGGCTGGCTGAAGTAGGCCATGAAGAAGTTGGCCACGGCCATGCCCAGGTCGAACGCCAAGGGGCCATACTGGGAAAACTCGGGGTCGATGACCCGCACGCTGGTGTCGGTGGCCATGATGGAGCCGGAGTGCAAATCACCGTGGAGCATGGTTTCGGTGTTGGCGGTGAACTTCATCAACAGCCGCTGCACCTTGGCTTTCAATGGCGCGTTGCGGCGTAGTGCGTCCACCACGGGCGAGAGCTCGGGCGTGTGGCGGTTCATCTCGGCGCCGTAGTAGGGATCGGTGAACACCAGTGATTCGGTAATCGCGGGGATCGCGACATTGCCCGAGAACAGGCCCACATCGGCTTTTTTCTCTGGGCTGGCCATGGAAAGCTCCGAGCCGCGAAACGCCGTGCGGGCGCAGAATTCACCGATGGCCTCCCCTAGCCGAGCCACCCGCTCGCCGCTGATCAGCTTGCGCCGCAAAATCACGTGCGGGTGAAGGTACTCCATCACGATCAGCGCCTGGGGCTTGTCGAAATGGTACACCTCTGGGGCCACGCCAGGCGCACGCGTGGCTTGGCGCACCAGCGCGTAGTATTCGAAATGAGCGCGATAGAGCGGCAGCGGCCAGCTCTCACCGACCATGCGCACGTAGGGCAGCGCCTGCTTGACCACCACGCTACCGGTGCTGCCGGTGACGATGAATACCAGATTGAGGTTGCCATCGCCCACTTCACGGATCTGCCACTGTGCCGGGTCGCCGCCCACGCGGCGGGCGACCGCTTCTACTCCCCCCAGCCGCTGGCCAAGGGTGTCCACTGCCAACGCCTGATAGCTTTGCTCGTCTGCCACGTTCAATCCCTCACCTGAAATGGTTCTGTGTTTGTCATACCGCGCGGTGGTTGTCAAATTCATGGCGGCTTCTTGCCATGACCGACTGTCCAGCCAGGAAAATGTTAAACAATGCAACGTCTCTGGATAACTCTTGTAGCAGATTTATAGTAATACCTGACCAACCCAATCAGGTATTCCTCCCACAGGTACTCCATCATGAAAAACAACGGCCCTGTTACCCAAGTGGAACACCCTCTACGCGATGATGATGTGCTGATTTCCAAAACCGACCGAAGCAGCCACATCGCCTATGCCAACCATCGCTTTGTCGAGATCAGTGGCTTCGACTATGAGGAGCTGGTGGGTTCGCCTCACAACATGGTGCGCCACCCTGACATGCCTGCCCCGGTGTTTGCCGATATGTGGAGCGACCTCAAGGCGGGCCAGTACTGGACCGGGCTGGTCAAGAACCGGCGCAAGAACGGTGACCACTACTGGGTGCGTGCCAACGTGGTGCCCATCCGTGAAAACAATCAAATCACCGGATTCGTGTCCATTCGGGTAAAACCGGAACAGGCAGAAGTGGCCGAGGCGGAGCGTATTTATCAGGACATTCGTGAGCAGCAGGGCCGCTACACGGTCAAGCACGGTGAGATCATGGCGCGTAACCCGCTGAAGCGCTTGGCAAGTGCCGCCTGGTGGGCGCCGCGACTGGCCAGCATTTCCGGCGTTCTGATGACGCTGTTCACCACTGGGCTACTGATGGCGGGATGCGCCTGGTGGCTAAAGGGCCACGTGACCACCTCGGTGACCCTGCCGCTGGTGATGATGGTGCTGGCCAGCGGGCTGCTGCTGAGCGCGCTGCAGTGGCGCCAGGCGCGCCGGTTGCGCCGCTTCCTGCACAAGGCCAACGACTTTGCACTGCAAATCGCGGCGGGCGACCTGAACGCTCAGGTTCCTACCGTGGGCAACAAAGCCATGGACAACACCCTGGCCACCATGAACTTCATGCGCCGCTCGCTGGATGCATTGATTGGCGACCTGGACCAGCGGATTGCCCAGGTCATGCCCTCGGTGGAGGAGCTGTCGCGGCATAACCAGGCCATGGGCCATCGAGTGGATCAGCAGGCCTCTGCGGTACAGCAAACGGCTGCCAGCGCCGAGCAGATCGCGTCTACCGTGCGGCAAAGTTCGGAGAATGCCCAACTGGCCAGCCAGGCGTCGGTGGGTAACGTGGGCGAAGTGGACAAGGCCGTGGCCATCATGCAGGAACTGGATGATGCCATGGAGGGCATTACCAGCACGTCCCAAGACATGGCAGGCATCGTCAAGACCATCGACCATATTGCCTTCCAGACCAATATTCTGGCGCTGAACGCCTCCGTCGAAGCTGCCCGGGCCGGTGAACATGGCCGAGGCTTTGCGGTGGTGGCCGAAGAAGTACGCCGCCTGGCCCGCCAATCAGCCGAGGCAGCCCATCAGGTGCAGACACTGATCGAAACGGCCCGCCAGCGCATCGAGGCAGGCCAGCACAAGGCAGGCTCCGCCGGGGATGCCATGGGCCGCATTCGTCAGGCGAGCCACAACGTCAACGACCTGATGGAGGAGATCCGCGCCGCCGCCCGCGAACAGAGCGAGGGCATCGCTCAGATCAGCCAGGCCATCGCCCAGATCGACCAGGGCACTCAGGAGAGCGCGACCAGCATGGATGCCTACATCAGTGCCGTCGACCTCCTCTCCAGAGAAGTGGCTCACTTGTCCCACAGCGCCCACGCGTTCATGCCCATCGGCGAACGCCAGCATCCGGTGACGATGCGGCAAGGCGCGCAGCCACGCCAGGATAACGTGCTGGCACTGCCGTCGCGCAAGCCCGTACACAGCCCACTCGCCAGCGCGGCGTCGTTCTAGACGGTCAGCTTTCTGCCAGGGGCGTCATGCAGACGCGATTACGCCCCTGGCGCTTGGCCTCGTAAAGCGCCTGATCGGCGGTCGTGAAGAGTATGGCGTCTTCCTGCCCCAAGGTCGGCTGCATGGCAGCCACCCCAATACTGACCGTCACCACGGAGGAAGTACCGCACCCGCCATGGGCAATATCCAGCGCTTCGACACTCTCGCGAATACGCTCTGCGGTTTGATGCGCCGTATGCGGTTCGGTGCGAGGCATCAGAATCACGAACTCCTCACCGCCATAGCGCACCACCAGATCGTCGGATCGGCTGTTGGCTTGTAACGCGGCGGCCACCTGACGAAGGCAAAGGTCTCCTTGCAGGTGGCCGTAATAGTCGTTGTAGGCTTTGAAGTGGTCGATATCGATCACCATGATGGCCAAATGACTCTGCTCCAACCGAGCCACCTGCCAATGCGCGGGAAAAATGGTATCGAACTGGCGGCGGTTGGCAATGTCCGTCAGTGGGTCGGTCACCGAGAGCCGCGTCAACTGGTGATTGGCACTCTGCATATGGCCTGCCTGAATTTTTTCACGCATCAGCAGCAGAAAGGAGGTTCGTTCGCTGTACTCCAGGCGGTAGTTGGCCATCAACGTAAACACCGCCTTGACCAGAATAGCAAACATAGCCAAACGTTTGGCCTCGATTGGCATAGGCTCGTAATAAAATACGAAGACACTCATGACCCCGATACTGATCACCGTGGACATCAAGGCATAAGGAAAACGCAACGAAAAAACGATGTTTCCAGCCACCAGGATCAGACCAAACGAAAAGACATCCAGATAAGAGTGCGGCGAGCTGGAAATGTAGAAAATGGTGCTGGAGCCGATCATGGCCATCACGACCAGTCCTGCCATCAGCGTTTCACGCAGCCATGGCGGCACCCCACGATAGACCCACCAGAAAATCGCCAGCGCCATGGGTAGCAAGATGACACCGCGAATCATCACGGAAGCCAGAAACGCTTCGGGTCGAAAGCTGTAGTCGTTGATCAGGAACAGGACATAAAGAAGAGCGGTGATCAGGCCCATGATCACCAGATGGCGTTGGCGTGTCTGGTGCGTTTCCTGTTCGAAGAGCGCCTCTAACTCCTGCCTGAACCGTAAGCGGCAGCGTGGTCTGAGCTCATGCTCGATGGCGTTCAGCAACCTATCACTTTTCATTGTCCTTGCTCTTGCGCTGCCCAAGGGCAATCGTTGCCATTTCGGCTAGGCGTTCGTTTCATACACTTGTCGAGCCTTCAATTTAGTTTGCCACCTCTTGACGGCGTCGTCGCCTGCCGAACACGTTGGCGAATCCAACGCGTAGAGGTTCCCCCCGCTGGTCAAGGGCGCTAAAATGCCGCCCCTTATCTTCTCGCCATGTTCTTTTTGGGGCCTCTGCTCAAGGTGATCGCCCCTCAGCTCTCTTCCTCGAGGCCCATTATGTCCACACCCAAGGTCGGTTTTGTTTCGCTAGGCTGCCCTAAGGCACTGGTCGATTCCGAACGCATTCTGACCCAGCTGCGTAACGATGGTTACGAGATCGTACCCACCTACGACGATGCCGATGTGGTGGTCGTCAATACCTGCGGTTTCATCGACAGCGCCAAGGCCGAGTCCCTGGACGCCATTGGCGAAGCCATTGCCGAAAACGGCAAGGTGATCGTGACTGGCTGCATGGGGGTGGATGAGTCCGTGATTCGCGACGTGCATCCTAACGTTCTGGCGGTGACGGGCCCACAGCAGTACGAGCAGGTGGTGAACGCCGTGCATAGCGCGGTGCCCTTCGTCAGCGAGTACGACCACCGCATCGACCTGGTGCCCGCCCAGGGCATCAAGCTGACGCCGCGCCACTATGCCTACCTGAAGATTTCCGAAGGCTGCAACCATACCTGCAGCTTCTGCATCATTCCCTCCATGCGGGGCAAGCTGGTCAGCCGCCCCGTGGGTGAGGTACTGCGCGAAGCCGAAGCCCTGGCGCGGGCCGGAGTGAAAGAGCTGCTGGTGATCTCCCAGGACACCAGCGCCTATGGCGTCGATGTGCGCTACGTGGAGAACGAGTGGCACGGGCGCCAGGTCAAAACGCGCCTGACCGAACTGTGCGATGCGCTGTCCGAGCTGGGCATTCGCGTGCGCCTGCACTACGTCTACCCTTACCCTCATGTGGATGAGCTGATTCCGCTGATGGCCGAGGGCAAGATCCTGCCGTACCTGGATATTCCTTTCCAGCACGCCAGCCCCAAGGTGCTCAAGGCGATGAAACGCCCCGCCTTCGAAGACCGTACACTGGAGCGCATCAAACGCTGGCGCGAGCAGTGCCCCGAGCTGACCATCCGCTCGACCTTCATCGTCGGCTTCCCCGGTGAAACCGAAGAAGATTTCCAGTACCTGCTGGACTGGCTGAGCGAAGCGCAGCTGGATCGGGTGGGCTGCTTCCAGTACTCCCCGGTAGAAGGTGCCCCCGCCAATGAGCTGGGCCTGGCGCAGGTACCCGATGACGTGAAGCAGGACCGTTGGGAGCGCTTCATGGCCCACCAGCAGGAGATCTCGGCAGCTCGCCTGCAGGCCAAGATCGGCCGTGAGATCGAAGTGCTGGTCGACGAAGTGGACGACGAAGGCGCCATTGGCCGCAGCGAAGCCGACGCCCCGGAAATCGATGGCATGGTCTATCTGGAAAGCCGCCATGCGCTGCGCGCCGGCGACCTGGTCAGAGCACGCGTCACCCATGCCGACGAGTACGACCTGTGGGCCGAGGTGATCGATACTCCCCAGCCGCTGAACTTTGTCAATAACATCGTCAACGCGGGCTGATGCTATCCCAGTAGGGCGGGCTCCCAATGACCTGCTCCAGATGGGTCATGAACACCGAGACCTTTGACGAGCGAAGACGGTTGTCTGGATAAATCGCATAGATATTGTCCAGATGACCGTCGTCGGAGGCTTCCCACTGCGTCAGCAAAGGCACCAGCGTTTGCTGGCGCAGTGGCTCAAACAGCAGCCACGAGGGAAACATCACCACGCCCTGCCCGGCGATGGCCGCTTCCACCAGGCTTTCGGCATTGTTGGCCACCAGATTTCCCGCCAAAACATGGCGCACCGCACGCGCCTCTTCAAACGCCCGAAAATGCCATGACTGCGTCCCTTTGCTGCCTTTGTAAAGCAGGCAGTTATGCTTTCCGAGCGCATGGGGTGTCGTTGGCACGCCCTTCTCCGCCAGATAACTCGGCGCAGCACACACGATGAAACGCTGGCGAGCAATGCCACGAGCCACCAGGCTGGAGTCTGCCAAGGCTCCCACGCGAATGACCACATCGGCCCCCTCCTGCACGGGATCGATGAAGCGATCTTCCAGCGTCAAATCGACTTCGATTTCAGGGTAGCGCTGCTGAAACCGGGCCAAATGGGGGGCGATATGGCGCCGACCGAACGCCACGGGCGCATTGATTCGAAGCACCCCGCGAGGGTGCCGAGCCCCTCCCATGACTTCCTCGGTGGCAAGCTCCAGTCGCGCCAGCGCCTCGTGCACTTCATGGAAGTAACGTTCCCCTGCCTCCGTCAGCTTGACAGCTCGCGTATGGCGATAAAGCAAACGCTGGCCCAGCGCTTGCTCCAGACTGGCGATATGCCGCGACGCCGAGGACGTCGGCAACCCATAGTAGCGTGCAGCCTCTGAAAAACTGCCGCTGGTAGCCACGCGAACAAACAGCCGCAGTGCCAGCAGGCGAATCGAGTTGTCCAAAATGCAATAGTCCTTTGCCCGTTTAACGCATTGTAGCAACAAGCGTGTCTCTTTAGAGTGCGGCCTCTTTCTGAATCGGGGAACGACACATGCAACACGCGTTGATACTGCTCGGCGTATTGATCGCCGGGATGGGGTTATCGGTGGAGGCAGGGCTGCTAGGGCCTCTGGGGGAACAGGTGGGGTACTTTTCTGCCACGCTCTCCATCTTCCTGGTAGGTGCCCTGCTACTGTCGCTTGCGCTGCTATTCGCGCCCAAACGCCAGCTGGGTGCGCTGTTTCAGCAGCCTCGCTGGCTATTGACGGGCGGCTTGCTGGGGCCGATCTACGTCATTGTGTTGACCCTCGCCACGCCGCTGGTGGGTGTGGGCATGACCATGGTGGGTATCTTGTGCGGCCAGGTCGCGGCCAGCCTGGCCATTGACCACTTTGGCTGGCTGGGTAGCGAACGGCGTCGCGTCGATGGCTATCGCCTGGCGGCACTGGCCATGATTCTTGCTGCCCTTTGGTTGATGTAACAGGAGACCCACCATGCTATTACCCATTGTCTTTGCCCTGCTACTGGCGGGCGGTGCAGTCCTGGCCGCCCAATCCTCCATCAATGGCCGTCTGGGCGCTCATACTGGCGTCATGGAGAGCGCTTGGCTGACGTTCGCCGTGGGTGCCGTACTGACCTTTTTGCTGGTGCTCTTTTTCGAGCCCCCTCAGGAAGCAACGCTCATGAGCGTGCCCAAGTGGCAACTGACCGGGGCGCTCTTCGGGGTGGTCTACATGCTGGCCATCGTCTTTGCAGTACCGCGTGTCGGGACGGCTGCTGCCACGGTATCGGTGATTTCGGGCCAGCTGCTGATGAGCCTGCTGATTGACCACTTTGGCTGGCTCGATAACGCTCAGCGTGAACTGGATGGCTCACGCTACCTGGCCATGGCACTGTTGCTCGTGGCGATCGTCCTGATCTACCTGAGCCACCGGCAGCAGCAACGCGACTGACGCTCAACATAGAAATCTCACCCCCTGGGCCGCCAGGGGGCTTCTGAGCCGGTCGGGCAAGGGGCTGTCGGTGATCACCGCATGATAGTCGGCCAGCGATCCGGCGGCGCAGCGCAGCGGCAGGTCGAACTTGGTCTTGTCCAGTACCAGAATACGGTACGCCGCGTGGGCCAGCAGCGCCTCCCGGGCCATGACTTCGTCATCGTTGTAGTCGTACAGCAGGCCCTGGCTATCCATCCCGCCCACCGAGACGATGCCCACATCGACCCGATAACGCTGAAAGAAGCGCCAGGCATCACCGCCTATCACGTCCTGGTCGCGACGTCGCACGCGACCACCCGCCACGACCAGCTCGCACTCCAGGGCACACAGTTTGATCAGCGCATGCAGGTTGTTGGTCATGATCTGCAGGCCCTGCTTGCCGTGCAGCGCATCGGCCAGCTGCTCCACCGTGGTGCCGGTGCCTAAAAACAGCGACTGGTGATCGGCAATCAGCGAGGCTGCCTGACGGGCAATGTGCCGCTTGCCTGCCTGATTGACGATCTGGCGCTGGTCATAGCCGACATTCTCCTGGTCAGGAAACGCCATCACCTCACCGTGCCGGCGCAGCAGCAGCCCTTGCTCGGCCAACGAGCGTATGTCGCTGCGCACGGTTTGCACCGAGACACCAAACCGTCGCGCCAATGCTTCCAGGGTTTGCCGCCCCTCGTCCCGCACGCAGGCCAGCACCGCCCGCCGACGTTGATTGATGTCCATGCTTCCTCCCGGTTTTCCCTTCAAGGTTGACGCCAGCAAAACGAAAACCATTTTCTGCTCGGCGAAAGTCATTCGCTTTCAAACGAAAGCTTAGTGTCACGATGTTGTAAGGCGATGACAGTAGTGTGATCACTGTTCACCTACAGGAGGTTTCCCCGATGTTGAAGCGTTCGTTGTGTCGTGCCGTGACCCTTGCAAGCCTTGCCCTGTCCACGCCTCTGTTGGCCAACCAAACGCTGGTGCTCTATACCAGCCAGCCCAACAGCGACGCCCAGCAAACCGTGGATGCCTTCCAGGCGGCCTATCCGGAGATCGAGGTGGAGTGGGTGCGCGACGGCACGACGCGCCTGATGACTCGCCTGCGTTCGGAGCTGGCCGCGGGGGTGAGCAACCCCGACGTGCTGCTGATCGCGGACAGCATGACCATGGAGTCGCTGAAGCAGGAGGGCCATCTGCAACCCTATCTGAGCCCCGAGCGCGACGCCTACGATGAGGCGCTCTACGACGCCGACGGCTACTTCTACGGCACCAAGCTCATTACCACCGGGATCGTTTACAACACGGGTGCCGAGCACCAGCCGCAACGCTGGGCCGACCTGATTGGCCCGGAGTACGAAGGTCTGGTCACCATGCCCAGCCCCCTCTACTCCGGCGCAGCGCTGATCCACATGGCCGCCATCGGTGAAACGTCGCTGGGCCTGGAGTATTACGACGCCCTGCACGCCAACCGCACGGAAGCCCAAAGCGGTAACGGTGGCGTCTTCAACGCCGTGGCAGCAGGCACCAAGCCGTACGGCATCGTGGTGGATTTCCTGCCTATCCGTGAAGCGGCCAAGGGTTCCCCCGTGGCGTTCGTCTTCCCTGAGGAAGGCGTCAGCGCCGTGACCGAGCCCGTCGCCATCATGGCGGAAGCCCAACACCCGGATGCTGCCCAGAAGTTCGTCGATTTCGTGCTCTCCCAAGCCGGGCAGGAATTGGTGAGCCAGCAGGGCTATCTGCCCGCGCACCCGGACGTTGCTCCGCCGGAAGGCTTTCCCGAACGCGAATCGATTCAGCTGATGCCGGTCGATATCGAGCAAGCGCTGTCCGAGGAAGAAGCGCTCAAGCAGCGCTTCAATGAGCTGTTTGGCGGTTGATGATGAGCCCTTCGCTGAACGTTGGCAGCCAGCATCGCTGGCTGCTTACCCTGCTCACGCTGTTGGTGGTGTTGCTCAGTCTGGCACCCAGCCTGCGGCTTTTGATGGAAGCCCTCAGCGACCTGGGCCAGGGCAGCAGTGCCCCGCTGTGGAAAGTGCTCAACGCGGCCAGCACCTGGCGCGCCTTGTGGCACAGCCTGTACACCTCGGGCCTGGGCATGCTGATTGCTCTGGTGCTGGGCAGCCTGTTCGCCTTCGTGATCACTCTGACGGACATTCGCGGCAAGGCCTGGCTGGTATTCTGCTTCATGCTGCCCATGATGATCCCGCCCCAGGTCACTGCGCTGAGCTGGCTACAGTTGTTCGGCCCGGCCAGCCCTTTACTGAAAAGCCTCGGCATGGCGCCGCCGCTGGGCAGCCCCCAGCCGCTCTATTCCGCCGAAGGCATCGCGCTGCTGCTCGGCATTCAAAGTGCACCGCTGGTATTTCTGGCGCTGCGTACCTCGCTCATGTCGCTCCCCCGTGAGCTGGTCGAAGCTGCCCGCATCAGCGGCGCCCGCCAGGGTCAGGTCTGGGGGCATATCATTCTGCCCGTGACCCGACACGGCCTGATCGCCGGAGCGGCCATGGCCTTCATCTCCAGCCTGGGCAATTTTGGCATTCCCGCCATGCTGGGCATTCCCGCAGGCTATTACGTGCTGCCCACCTTGATCTACCAGCGCATGGCCAACTTTGGCACCGGCGTGCTGGCAGAAATGGCGGCGCTTTCTCTGTTGATCGGTGTGCTGGCCCTGGCCGGGGTGGCCCTGCAGCAGTACTGGATGAATCGCAGCCGCTTTGGCCTGGGTGGGCACAGCGGCCGCGCCCACGATTTTTCACTGGGGCGCTGGCGTACCGGCGTGACGACCCTGCTGATCATGGTGCTGCTCTTGATCCTGGTGGCGCCGCTGCTCGCGCTGGTGGTGAGCTCGCTGGTCCCGGCCATGGGCGTTCCCCTGAGCCTGGATACCATCACCCTCAACGCCTACCACGAGGTCATCGGCCGACAGGGCGCCACCTGGCGGGCCGTGCGCAACAGTGTCTGGCTGGCAGGCGGTGCCGCGCTGGTGCTGATGCTGTGCAGCCTGCCCCTGGCGTACCGTCTTCAGCGTCTGCCGCCTCGGCTACAGCAGCTCACCCTGAGCGTCATCGAACTGCCCTATGCCCTGCCTGGCGTGGTGCTGGCGATTGCCTGCATTCTGCTGTTCGTGCGCCCGCTGCCACTGATCAATCTGGCGCTGTACGGCACCCTTGGGCTGATTTTCGTGGCCTACCTGGCGCGCTTTCTGGTGGTCTGCCTGAAGCCGGTCAGCGCCAGCCTTGCGCAGCTCGACCCCTCGCTGGAAGAAGCCGCCCAGCTGGCCGGTGCTGGCCCCTGGCGGCGGCTGGCCACCATCGTGATGCCGCTGATCGCGCCCTCCCTGTTTGCCGGTGGGCTGCTGGTATTCCTGCTGGCCGTCAACGAGCTCACCGTGTCGGCGCTGCTCTGGAGCGCAGGCAACGAAACCCTGGGCGTATTGATCTTCAACCTGGACGAAGGGGGCGAAAGCGTGCTGGCGTCGGCGGTGGCCGTGCTGGTCGTGGCCATGGTGGCCACCTTGATGCTGCTGCTGAGCCTGATGGCCCCTCGCTTACCCAAAGGAGTCGTGCCATGGCAAGGCTAATGCTCGACCGCGTTACCAAACAGTTTGGCCAACACACCGCAGTCAATGGCGTCACCCTCGATATCTCTCCCGGCGAATTCGTGGCGCTGCTGGGCCCCAGCGGCTGCGGCAAAACCACCATGCTCCGCATGCTGGCAGGGTTCGAGCAGGTGAGTAACGGCACTATGACACTCGGTGAGACGCTGCTGGCCAGCGCCCACCACCATGTGCCCCCCGAGCAGCGCAACATGGCCATGGTGTTTCAGTCCTACGCGCTATGGCCACATATGAGCGTGGCCGACAACGTGGGCTACCCGCTGAAGCTGCGCCGCATTCAAGGCAGCGACTACCAGCGCCGAGTCGCCCAGGCGCTGGAGCAGGTGGCGTTGACCCCCTATGCCCAGCGCTCGCCCCAGGCCCTCAGCGGCGGCCAGCGCCAGCGGGTGGCACTGGCCCGATGCCTAGTCACCGACCCCGACGTGGTGCTGCTGGACGAACCGCTCGCCAACCTGGACCGCAACCTGCGGGCCGCCATGGAGCACAGCTTCGTGGATTTCCACCGGCGGACCCAGGCCACCATGGTCTACGTCACCCATGACCAAAGCGAAGCCATGGCCATGGCAGACCGCATTGCCGTCATGCGGGAGGGCGAGCTGGTGCAGTGGGCCACGCCCGAAACGCTCTACCGAGCGCCGCGCAGCGAATGGGTCGCGAGGTTCATCGGCCAGGGTAGCCTGCTTCACATTGCCAGCGGCGCGCCTGGCCAGCGTCTCACCGAAAGCGCTTTGATGAGCGGGCTGGCCGCGCCGCTCACCGCGCGTTCGCAGCCCGTGCTGGTGCGCCCGGAGCACGTGCATCTGGATGCCACGGCCCCCAACCCCCACGACCTGACCGCCCGCGTTGAACGGCTGACGTTCCGCGGTGAGCGCTATGAGCTACACCTGCGCCTGAGCACCGGCGATGCCCTGCTGGCGTATCATCCCCACGCCCTTGGCGAAGGCCAGCAGGTCGCGGTGCGCCTGCTGGAAGGCTGGTGCCTGGAGCCCGACCAATGAGCGCCTTGGTGGAGATCCTCAGCGGGCTGGGCGACAAGGGCCCGGCCGCCATCGTGGTCGAGGCCCAAGGCAAGCGCCTGCTGCTGGATGCGGGCGGCGCACTGCATCCCGGTGAGGCGATCACCTGGGCGGCGGGGCTCGCGGTAGACGCCGTGCTGATCAGCCACGATCATATCGATCATATTGGCGGGGTGGCCGAGCTGCCCGAGCAGCTGCCGCTCTACTGCACGCCGCTGGTCGCCAAGGCGCTGCCGCCCCACAGAGCGTGGCGGCCACTGCCCTATCGCGGCCGTCTCGAAGTGGAAGGCATTACCGTCACCACCGGCCAGGCGGGCCACTCGCTGGGAGGTGTCTGGCTGCACCTCGACGTGGCGGGCGGACTTTTCTATAGCGGTGATGCCTGTTTCGAGTCGCGGCTGTTTCCCTTCGATACGCCGCCACCTGCCCGTACGGCACTGCTGGACGCCTCCTACGGCAGCTACGACCAGCCCCAGGCACACTGCATCAGTACCCTGGGCAGCGCCCTGGATACGCCACTGGTGCTGCCGGTACCGGAAACGGGACGGGCGCTGGAAATGGCGCTATGGTTGGCAGAGGAAGCAGATCGCCGACAGCTCCCCCTGGCCATCGACCCCATCATCCGCGACAACCTGGCCGCTCTGCTGGCGCTGCCACGCGGTTTACGGCGTGACGGGCTGGACGACGCCATCGGCACCCTGCTCCAGCGGCCCAGCGCCAGCCATCCGGCACTCTGGCTGGTCAGCGACCGTGACGACCAGCCCGCCGACTGGCCCGACCACCGTCTGCTGCACACCGGCTACCTGACGCCACAGCGCTGTGCGCAGCTGGCTGCCAACGAGGTGCTTTGGCAACGCTGGAACGTCCATCTGCGAGCCTCGCATCTGGTGGCACTGGCCCATCAGCTCCAGGCTGCTCAGGTCGTGCCTCTGTTTACGCGACTGGACGATGAAGCCATTGACCACTGGCGCGAACGTCTAGGCACGCGGCTGACGACCCAGGCACGGCTTGTCCTCAGCAGCCGTTCTCAAGGTTCGGCCGTTTCACTCTTTGCATCTCAGGAATCCATGTCATGACCGCAGTCATCGTTGACGTCGACGGCACGCTTGCCGAATTTCACCCCCAGCAAGTCCACGAGTGGGTGCTGGGCCCCGCCAAACAGTGGGACCCCTTCTTTGCCCACATGGCCCAAGCGCCGGTCATCGAACCCGTGGCCAAACTGGTCAAGCTGCTGAAGGCCCAGGGCCAGCAAATCGTCATTTGCAGCGGCCGCCCGGACAGCCACCGCGAGCATACCCAGGCCTGGTTAGACCGCCATGCCATCCCCTTCGATGCCATGTACCTGCGCCCCGAGGGCGATGACCATGTGGACGATGAAGAGGTAAAAGCCGCGCTACTCGATCAAATGCGCAGCGACGGCTTTGCGCCCTGGCTGGTACTGGACGACCGCGACGCCGTGGTCGCCCAGTGGCGCGCCCTGGGGCTTACCTGCCTGCAGTGCGCACCGGGGGATTTTTAGCCTAGCCTGTAGCAGCTCTCAACGAGCTGCTCTAAGCTGACGCATGGTGAGTCTGACCACACAAGGAAGTGACCTATGCCATTACACCGTTTGCTGTTACCTGCCGTGGTGGTGCTGCTGGCTGCCTGTAGCGATGACCAAGCCCCCGTGGCCGAGCCCATGTCCCAGGAAACGCTTTATGGCGATTGGGCAGCAGAGCCCGAGTGGTGTCACGCAGGGCAGGAAGGCGCCCCAATCCGCCTGGCAGCTGGCCGCTTCGAAGGGCTGGAAAATCACTGCGAAATGGGGCTGGAAGCGAGCAGCACGCCGAACGCATGGGAGGCGACACTGCACTGCCATGGAGAAGGAGTGACCAGCGAAGAACAGCTCCAGCTCACCCTGAACACTCAGGAGACGCTGACCTTGCGCTATCTGGATCGCGAGACATCACCCATCACGCTATATCGCTGCGACTCTTAAAACCACCGCTGACAAACGCCAACGCCCCGCAAAGCGGGGCGTTGGCGTTGGCGTTGGCGTTGGCGTTACTACACGTGGCCGATGATCAACCGCCTGCAAACGAGGCGTACATGATCACCACCAGCACCACCAGCACGATGCCGGTGGGCACGGCACCTTTCCACGGGGTGAGGTCGACATCGCCCGAGGCTTCCTGGACCCAGTCCGTGGCGCGGGGGCGCAGCTTGCCGATCACCAGCATCACCGCGACCAGCAGCACGAACACCGCGGCGACGAAGTGGAACTCGTGCATGACCAGCGGCAGTTTGTTGAACGGCGGCACGAAGTAGCCTGCCGCGATCAACAAGCAACCGCCCACCAGGGCCACTTTTGCGGCCATGGGCGGCACACGCTTGGTCAACAGTCCTACCAGTACCACGGCCAGAATCGGAATGAAATAGATGGCGTTCATGCGCTGCAGGTAGCCGAACAGGCTATCCTGCCCCGCCAGCAGCGGCGCGATGATCATGGTGCTGATGGCCATGATCCAGCCAAACACCTTGCCGGATTTCACTACCTGCTCTTCCGTGGCGTCCTTTTTCAGCACGCCTTTATAGATCCCCAGGCTGAAGATCGTGGTGGTGCTGTTCAGCGCCGAATTGAACGAGGAGAGAATCGCACCCACCATCACCGCCGCAAAAAAGCCCGTCAGATACGGCGGCAGCACGTTGAATACCAGGTGCCCATAGGCTTCATCGGCGCGCACGCCCTGGTCGGCATACAAGTGGTAGGCAATGATGCCCGGAAGCACCAGATAGAGCGGCCCCAGCAGCTTGAAGAAGCCGGTCAACAGCACCCCTTTTTGGCCTTCCGCCAGATTTTTCGCTGCGAAGGTGCGCTGGATGATTTGCTGGTTGGTGGTCCAGTAGAAAAGGTGCAGCAGCAGTACGCCGGTAAAGATGGTCGAGAACGGCACCTGCTGGTCGGGGCCACCCATGGAGTTGAACTTGCTGGGGTCGCTCTCCTTCAGGATGCTCCAGCCTTCCATGACGCCTGTGCCGCCACTCACCGCCTGAAGGCCGAAGTAAACGATCACGAACCCGCCAATCAGTAGCCCCACGCCGTTGAGGGTATCGGACACCGCCACCGTGCGCAGGCCACCGAACAGCGCATAGACGGCGCCAATCAGGCCCACGACCCAGACGGTTGCCCACAGCAGAGCCGTGCTGGACTCGATGCCGGTCAAGCCCTGCAAGTCCAGCATGCCCTGCAAGCCAATGGCGCCGGAATAGAGAATGATGGGCAGCAGCACCACCGCGTAGGCAATCAGGAAGATGACGTTGGCAATGAGCTGGGTACCGGCATCGAAGCGAATCGCCAGCAGCTGCGGCAGCGTGGCAATCCCGCTTTTCAAGAAGCGCGGCAGGAAAAACAGCGCCAGAGCAACCAGCGCAATCACGGCGATGACTTCCCAGGCCATGACGCTCAGGCCGTCGGTAAACGCCGAGCCGTTCAACCCAACCATCTGCTCGGTAGAGAGGTTGGTCATCAGCATCGATGCGGCAATCAACGGAAACGTCAGGGTGCGCCCCGCCAGAAAATAGCCGTTGGTGCTGCGATGGTCATCGCGGCGTGTAATACGCCAGGTGACGAAGGCCACCAGGCCCGTAAAAAATAGAAACGATGCCAGGGTAAGGGCATGCATGAGGGAGGTCCTTCGAAGCGGTCGCGTCTTGGGCAGTACCCTGTGCGGGCACGAGGCGCAGTCTCTACACGATACGACACGGTGGATGTTGGTAAAAATACCAGTCTTCGCGGGATTCTAAGGAGGTGACACGATTCATCTATTAGCCTTTAGTCTTACTCAAGTGGCGCAAACGCTGTTTATTTACGTCATTCTGCATACTGCCTGCCCCTCGATCGAGAAATCACGTCGCGGGTAACGCAGCCACGCCCAGCTATGTCACAATACCGACCCTCAAGGATCACAAGGGAAGCACATCACCATGTTGCACTACCTGCAGGGATTACCGCACTTCTTTGCCTATCTGCTCAGCGCGCTGGGGATGCTGGTCGCGTTCATGTATTGCTACAGCCGACTCACGCCGCATCACGAATGGACACTGATCCGTGAAGGCAATGCCGCTGCCGCACGGGCCTACGGCGGTTCCATCCTCGGCTTCACGCTGCCGCTCTACAGCGCCATGGCCAACTCCATCAGCTACCTCGATTTCATTCTGTGGGGCATCGTGGCCTTCGGGGTGCAGATCGCCACGTTCTTCGGCTTGAAGCTGATGCTGCGCCGCCAGGGCGAGAGCCTTTCCCAGCACATTACCGAGGGGCACCAGGCTTATGGCACGCTGGTGGGCAGCGTTTCCATCGCGGTCGGCCTCATCAACGCCGCTTCCATGACCTGGTAAGGAGTTCGACATGGCAGATCAACATCTTCCTCGCCGCAAGCGCAGTGCACGGCTGTCGCTGGCCATGATGGGTACCGGCGCCTTTGGCCTGACCGCCTGTACCGAACCCGCCCAGGACGAACACATTACCGACGTGAATTTTGACGAACCGCGCAGCTTCCAGAGCGTCGAAGACTGTGTGGCCGCCAATATCTATACCCGCAGCGCCTGTGAGGAAGCCCATACGGCGGCGCTGGAGTCGGTACCGCGCTTCAATACGCTGGAAGCCTGCGAGGCCGAGCACGGCGAAGGCGCCTGTGCCGCGCCCAATGAAGAGCAGGCTCAGGCCAGTGGCGGTGGTAGCTGGTTCATGCCCGCCATGATGGGCTACATGATGGGGAGCATGCTGTCGAACACCAACCGTGGGCGTTCCTTCGAGCGGGTTTACCAGGAGCCGGTCTATCGCAACCGTGACAACCAGGGCAACTGGAATGCCGCCGCCAGCCAGGCGACCCAGCGGGTCAATCAACGCAACGACGCCATGCGCAACTCGGTGGTCCAAAGCCGTCAAACCACCACGCGCCGTGGCCTGGGCACGCGCTCTGCCTCCTGGGGCTCCTGACCTACACCCGGAGCCCTCATGCTAAGGATCACCGTTCCTGAACGACCCCAGTGGCAAGCCCTGGCACAGCAGCTGGGCTTCCACTTTCACACCATCGACGGCGAGCCCTACTGGAAAGAGAGCGCTTACTACCAGTTCACGCTGGAGCAGGTCGAGCGCGACATAGAAACACCCACCGAAACGCTGCACGAGATGTGCATGGCGCTGGTCGACCGCGTATGCCGCTCGGAAGCCCTGTTGCAGCGGCTGGCGATCCCCGCACCCATGTGGGAGACCATCCATCGCTCCTGGACCTCCGGCCAACCGCCGCTGTATGGGCGCATGGATTTTGCCTACTCAGGGGACGGCCCGGCCAAACTGCTGGAGCTGAATTACGATACGCCCACCTCGCTTTACGAGGCGGGGTTCTTCCAATGGGTATGGCTGGAACAGGCCATTGCCCAGGGCATCCTGCCTCGCCATGCCGACCAGTACAACTCCATCCAGGAGCGCCTGCTGAACGCCCTGGCACATCTGGGCGACCGGCTCCCCGACCGCACGCTGCATTTCTCTTGTGTGAAAGGCAGCGACGAGGAGCGGGCTACCGTCCGCTACCTGCAGGACATCGCGCTGCAAGCGGGGCTTCATGCGCCGTTCGTCTACATCGAGGATATTGGCGTGACGCCGGGGCAGTCCCACTTCGTGGACCTGGAAGACCAGCCGATGGCGGCGGTTTTCAAGCTGTACCCGTGGGAAGAGATGGCGGTGGAAGCGTTCAGCCAGCAGATCACCCAGCTGGACACCCACTGGTTCGAGCCGCCCTGGAAGGCGATTCTGTCCAACAAAGGTATCCTGCCGCTGCTGTGGGAACAGTTCGAAGGCCACCCCAATCTGCTGCCCGCCTATTTCGAGCCAACCGAGCACGCCTCGCCTGCGCCGGGCTGGGTTCGCAAACCGTTTTTCTCTCGGGAAGGCAGCAACGTCAGCCTGACCACCCCCGATGGAGTGTCGGAAAACGTCGGTGGGCCTTACACCGATAGCCCGTGGATTCGTCAGGCGTACCATCCGCTCCCCAGGTTTGGGGAGCGGCATGCCTTGGTCGGCAGCTGGGTGGTGGGCGACCGCGCCTGTGGTATCGGCATTCGCGAAGACGTGGGCAGAATTACCAAGGACACGTCCTGCTTCGTACCTCACGCGATCGTGTAAGCGTGCGTTTGTGAGCGCACGTCGCGCTCAGGCGGCGCTGCTGCCTTGGTGATGCTCGGCTGCAGGCTGCCACGCGGGCGCCACTCGAAGAGCTGCGCGATCCACACGGACCGTTTCGGCCCAGGCATTCTCTTGCGGGCGAAAGTGGCGCGCCCCGACCCAACGCAGCGGCTGCGCCAGTTTCACTTCTTCGGGCACGCCGCCCTTGATCAGCTTGAGCAGAAAATTGTCGCTTTCGGTGGGGTGCCAATGCGGCAACAGCTCGAACGGCGCATTCTGGGAACGGCGTGCTGCCAGCACACCCAGCCCCGGCTGGCAGTGCAGCTCGATGATGTGAGCCACGCCTTTGGCCAACAGCGCGCGATAGGTTTTCTTGTCCAATGGTGCGGTCGATACGGCAGTAATGCTCATGGGTAGCGAAGGAAGGCGCTGGGCCAGCTGGCGCCAGCGGTCTTCGCTGGTCACCATGATATCACCCGCCTTGAGCTCCCACAGAGCGTTGGCATGGTCGAACAGCGAACGAGGCTGCCACCCTGCCTGCTGAGGCAACAAAGCACCCAGCACGAACCCTGGCACCGTTTGCTTGGAAAGCCAGCTCACCAGCGAGCGCTGAGGTTGAGTATCGACGGTCAGCAGCGTTTGCAGCGCGATGGCTTCCTGCTGCAAGAAAGCGGCTTCGTAACGATGCTGACGCTGCAGCTGATGGCTGAACGCACCACCAATGGCGGTATCGAAAAGCTGGAGATGAGAAAAATCACCCTGTTCACTCAGCGCCGTGGCCCACTCTTCAAGCGTGATGCAGGTCGGGGACAACAGCTCTCCATCAGAGAGACCAAAAAAGCGCGTAACAGCCTGTACCAAACTGTCACGCTCAGCAGTGCCTGCCGATGGCAGCATCTCTGAGTGCGTGATGCCGTGGCGGGACATGATGCCCTGAAGCACCGCGAGCACGGTTGAAGAAGTGAGTGACAACATGATGCTTCCTTAGCAATTTGTCGTATCCATTTCGTTAACAGGCTACCTGCATGTATCACTTTTGTCAAAAAAAACACTTGCTACTTATACAAAAAATAATCTTTGTATAGAAAAAACGCCATCTTGGGCAGGTAAGCTATGTCGAACCGTTGGTCAGGCTTCTCAGCGCTGCGCAAATATCACAAAAAGCTCTATTAATCGTTGCTATCATGCTGATGAGCGACGTACGCGTCGTGCGATATTCATACCATAGACGATTTATCCTCATCATGAGGCCTTTGGGTTCACCTGGAGCAAGCCTGCCCATGACTGCGCGCTGGAAATCCTTGCCGTTACGGCTTCGACTGTTTGTCTCGTTCGGAACGGTGCTGGCACTGTCCATGCTGCTTGCCCTGTACCTGCAGGCTCGCACCCATAGCGAAGCGCGGTTAGAGCACTTGCTCGATAGCGAACTGCCCGCACAGGTCGAAGGCTTGGCCACTCGCATCACCTTGGGCTTGAGCCCAGCCCTCGCCGTTTCGGAAAGCCTGGCCAATAGCTATTTTATCGAGCAGTGGGTGACAGAGGGCTTGCCCGTCGAACAGCAGATCGAAGTCGAGCGTTATCTTTCACGCTTGATGGGGCAACTGGACACCGAACTGCTCTTCATCGCAGCGCAGACACCCAACCGGCAGGTCTACTTTCAGTATCGTGATGGCACTTTCCAGCAGCGCCCGCTGCAAGGCCCTGACAGCAGTGACGCCTGGTACCACGAGTTCACTCAGAGCGGTGCCGATTACAACCTCAATCTCGACAGCGACACGTTCAATCCGGACGATGCGTTTGTCTTCTTGAACTTCCGCAGCCAAGCCAATGCAGCCAACGGCCTGCCGGTGATCGTGGCCGGAGCGGGGCTCAACCTTGCTCGCATGGCCCAGTTCATCGACGACTACCGCCTGGGTGAAACCGGCCGCGCGGCCATTCTCAGCGCGGAAGGCGATTTTCTGATGAGCAGCGAGGAGGCCACGATTTCGGCGCTTCGCGAGCAGGAATCGGCAGGTTTGCTGCACACCGACAGCGAACTCAGAGTGCATGAAATCGAACGCGATGGGCGCGCCTTTTTTGTGGTGACCCGCTGGCTTCCCGAGGTGCAGCGCTACTTGATGGTCGAAGTCGCCAAGGACGAGTACACCACTACCGTCAGGGAGCGTTTCTTCAACTCCATCAAGCTGGGCCTGTTGATTCTACTGGCGGGACTGGTGCTGCTTTACCCCCTGACCGGTAGCCTGATTCGGCCATTGACCCGTTTTCAGCGTCAGCTCAAGGAGATCACCCACAGCCTGGATCTCTCCAAGCGGGTAGAAACCGATGACCGTGCCGAGCTTGGCGACCTGGCCGCTCAGACCAACGAACTGTTGGCCAGGCTATCCCGCGCGATTCAAGCCGTGTCGAACAATGCCCTTGCCTTGACCCAGGTCGCAGACCGTTTGGCCCAAACCGCCGGGCTTTCTGGCGTTCAGGGGGGCGATATACGCCATGAGGCCAATCAGACCATGGCGGCCGCCGTGGAGGAAATGGCGTCGTCCGTGGCCGAAATCACGTCGACCATGGAGGAGCTGTCGACTTCCTCGACCCAGATCGCCGACCATTCGCAGTCGGTGGTGGACGTGGCCAACCAGACGCTGGAGCGCAGCCGCAAAGGCAGCACGGCCATGCAACTCCTGCAGGCGCGCATGTACGATATCCGCAGCGATAGCGAGCAGAGCTTGGCAGAAATCATGGCGTTGGGCGCCAAATCGAAGCAGATCAGCAAGGTCATGGAGCTGATCAACACGCTGGCCGCGCAAACCAAGCTGATCGCGTTCAATGCGGCCCTGGAAGCCTCCAGCGCAGGGGAGTCTGGCCGCCGGTTTTCCGTGGTTGCCAACGAGATACGCCGTCTGGCCGATAGCGTCACCGACTCCACCCATGAAATAGAAGGCCACACCGACGACATTCAGCAGGCCATCAACCGGCTGGTGGTCGCCTCGGAGAAAGGGGCCACGTCCATCGAACAGGGTGTCGAAGCCAGCCAGAGTACCGCTCAGGACCTCGAAGCCCTGCTCAAGGCAGCCAGCCAGACCAGCAGTGCCGCCCAGCAGATCTCGCTGTCGACACAGCAACAGAAAACCGCCAGCAATCAGGTGGTCATTGCCCTGCGCGATATCGATACCGCCAGCGCACGCAATGCGCAGTCCGTGCGCAGCATCACCGAGATCAGCCAGGACATGATTCAGATGTCCGCCGAGCTGAACAGTCTGGTGCAGGAGTTCACGCTGGCAGCGCAACCCGACAGCCGCCGCCAGACGCAACCATGATCACCGGCATGGGAGGCGCTTCATGAGTGTAATCCGGGTGGTCATGGCCGACGACAGCCCGCTCGCCAGGGAGATACTGCGCGACCTTCTCACCTGTGAGGGCGATATCGACATCGTGGGCGAAGCCAGCAACGGCAAGGAGGCCGTCGAGCTGGCCAAGCGGCTAGCACCCCAGTTGATCACCATGGACCTCAACATGCCGGTCATGGATGGACTGAGTGCCATCGAAGAGATCATGCACACCAAGGGCGTGCCGATTCTCGTCATCAGTGACCGTGCGGATGCCCAGAGTGCCTACAAGGCGCTGGAAGTGGGGGCGCTGGAAGTGATGCCCAAGCCTACCCTGGATGACGCCACCGGGGAGTGGCTGCGCGCTCGAGTTCGCCTGCTGGCGGGGGTCGCGGTCATTACGCGGCTACGCCGTCGAGTGCCTGCAACACCCCCTCAAGCGCTCTTGATACAGAGCTCCCCGCCCCCTCAGGCCTGTGCCACACGCGACTTTCAGCGGGTCGTGGTCATTGCCTGCTCTACGGGCGGCCCCCAGGCACTGGCACGCCTGCTCAGCAAGCTGCCCAGCGACTTTCCCGTGCCGATTCTGATAGCTCAGCACATCAGCCATGGGTTCATCGAAGGCATGGCCACCTGGCTTGGCTCGCTGTGCCCCCTGCCGGTGAGCGTGGCCAAAGAGGGGGAACGTCTCGAATCGGGCCATGTTTACCTGTCACCGTCAGAGCGTAACCTGAGCGTGACGCCTGAACACTGTGTGCGACTGGTGCAGAGCCCACCCGATGCCTTGTATCACCCCAGCTGCGATGTGCTGATGCGCAGCGCCGCGGATGTCTATGGTGCGGATACCATCGGCGTGATTTTGACGGGCATGGGCAGAGACGGCGTCAGCGGTATGCGTGCCATCCAGCAAGCAGGCGGCATCACCCTGGCACAGGACGAAGCCAGCTCCGTGATTTATGGCATGAACCAGGAAGCCATCAATGCTGGCGCCATACAGCACATCATCGGCCTTGACGACCTCCCCGCACGCTTGCTGCGTTTGGTGAGCACGGCCACACCTCGGCAGATCTCCCCATGACCACCCTCGCCGCTTTCAAGCAGCTGGTGCACCAGCGCTGCGGGCTCTCTCTGGAAGGCCTGGCAGAGTCGCGTCTGGAGCGTGCCATCGAGCAGCTTTGCCGCGCTCAGGCAACCCAGGACCCCGCGACCCTGCTGGGCAGGCTCACCCGAGACTCAGCGCTGTTTGATCATTTCATCAGCCAGCTCACCGTCAACGAAACCTACTTCTTTCGTGAGGTAGAAGCCCTGCAGTGGCTCGTCGATGAACACCTGCCTCGTCAATTGGCCACTCAGGGTGGGCCACTGCGGCTACTGAGTGCAGGATGCTCTTCAGGAGAGGAGCCTTACAGCCTGGCCATGCTGTTGATGGAAGCGTACGGCGAACGTGCCAAGGCGCTGTTCCGCATCACCGGCGGCGACGTGGATCAACAGGTGCTGCACAAGGCCAGAGCCGGGAGCTACAGCGGCATGGCGTTTCGTGCTCTGCACCCCGCCCTCAAGGCCCGTTACTTCACCCCGGCGGGGCGCGCCCATCAACTGGTGCCCGCATTGACCGAATGGGTCACGTTCTGCCCCTTCAACTTGCTCGACGCAGACCACCAGGCACTGGGCGGCCCCTTCGATGTGATTCTGTTCCGTAACGTATCGATCTATTTCGATGAAGCCACCCGCCGCGACATCCAGCAGCGCTTGAAGCAGCTGCTGGCGCCACAGGGCATCTTGCTGTGCGGGGTCACGGAAACGCTGGGGAACGACTTGGGCATCCTGTCGTTACAAGAGGAGCAAGGGGTCTTTTATTTTCAGCCCCCTGGCGTCGAACGCGCAAACCATCCACTGCGTTTCACGAGTGCTCCAGAGCCCACTCCCATCACGAGGGAAGCCGCCCCCAGTGAGGCCATCGACATACCGCCTTCGCCACCTGTAGCGGCCGATACTCATGATAGCCCCCGCGAGCCTGCCAGGCGTGAAGAGACGCTGCAGCAGGCCCATGAGCTGCTCGATAACAACCAGTTCGAAGCGGCCTTGCAACTCATCCGCCCGCTGCTGGAGCAGGACCCGTGGTGTGTAGATGCCCTGCTGCTTTCCGGGCTAGCAGTGCGCTGGCTGCAGCGGCCTCAGCAGGCCTACGATTTCTTCAAGCGAGCGCTGTACGTCGCCCCGGAGTGCTGGCCGGCGCACTTCTATCAGGCGGAACTGCTGCGTCAGGGCGAGCTGCCGGACAACCCCGTTCAGCGCCAGCGAGGCTATGCCGCCGTGGTACGCCTGCTGGAAACCACGCCCCAGGCCAGCGGTGCGCTGCAGGTCATCCAGCCGCCGCTGGCCCCCGGCGATGCCTGTTTTCTGGCCAAACGCTATTTGGGTGAGCACACCGCCATACAGGGAGTTGGCTAATGGCACTGGATATGCGTCGTTTCATACAGCGGTTCGTGGAAGAAGCCGCCGACCACTTGCCGCGCCTGCGAGAGGGGGTCCATACCCTGGCGCAGGACGCCATCGGCAACGCGTCTGGTGCGGCGGGCAAGGAGCACGTCAATGAGCTGTTTCGGTCGGCGCACACGCTCAAGGGCTCTTCCAGAATGCTCAAGCTGGCGCCGATCACGGCCCTCGCCCATAGCATGGAAGAGCTGCTGAGTGCCTTTCGCGAGGGCAGCGTTGCGCCTACGGCTGCTTCCCTGGACCTGCTGAATCAGGCCATCGATGCGTTGGACGATCAGGTCGGCCAGCTGGCGCAGGGAGCAGCCCCCGACGCACTGGCCGACGCAGACCCCGCGCTCTGCCAGGCGCTGGAGTCGGCGGCAGGCGCCCCATCGGCAGACGCGCCCTCAGCAACGCCCGCGGTGCAGAAGGCGCTGCCTTCTACCACCGCTTCCGAACAGGCTCCAGCGGCCACGAAGCCCTCATCGGCGTCGTTGGCCTTGAGCGATACGGTGCGGGTCCGTCTCGACCGGCTGGACGACGTGATTCGCCTGATGGGCGAAGTACTGTCGGGCCATCACCACCTGCATGGTCTGGTCGAACAGGCGCGCCAGCTCGGCCTGTCTCTGCCCGCCCAGCATCAAGCCGAGTTTCACGATTTTCAGCGCGAGTTCAAAGACAGCGTGCTGAGCCACGACGCCCTGATGAGCGATCTTCATGACCGTGCCTTGCAGATGCGCATGCTGCCCCTGAGCGTCGTCTTCGACCCACTGGCACAAATGACCCGTGAGCTGGCGCAATCACTGGGCAAGCAGGTGGAGTGCCGCGTTCGGGGGAGCGCCATCGAGCTGGACCGCCAGATGATCGACCGCCTCTCCGACCCTCTGATTCACCTGCTGCGCAACGCTCTGGATCATGGCCTCGAGCGCCCGGAGCAGCGCCAGGCTGCAGGTAAGCCACCGCGTGGCCAGCTCAGCCTGGAAGCCAGGCAGGATGGTGGCTGGGTCGTGGTGGAGATGCGTGACGACGGAGCCGGGATCGATCTGGCGGCCGTGCGCCAGAAAGCGCTTGCCAGGCAGTTGCTCGATGAAGGTCAGCTGGCCTTGCTGAGCGAGCAGGAAACGCTGGAACTGATCCTGCTGCCCGGCTTTTCCACCAAGAGCCTGATCACCGATTTTTCGGGTCGCGGTGTCGGTATGGACGTGGTCAAGCGGACGGTGGTCGATGAGCTCAATGGCGACCTGAACGTCACCAGCGCGCTGGGCAAAGGCACCCACTTTTCGCTGCGCCTCCCCCTTTCATTGGCGCTGATGCGGGTGTTACTGGTGGAGGTCAGTGGCGTAACACTGGGCGTCACCGCCCCCCATGTGGCCGAGTTGCTGGAGCGCTCCCCCGAGGAATTCATCGACGCAGCAGGCCAGACCACGCTGATTCTGCGCAACGAGTTCGTACCGGTGGTTGCCCTCGCCACCTTGCTCGACCTGCCCGCTGCGCCGCCCGCAGGGGACAAGGTGCTATTGCTGGTCGTGCATCAACGTCAGCAAAAGCTGGCGCTGATCATCGATGCGCTGGTGGACGAGCGCGATATGGTCATCAAGCCGCTGCCCAACCACCTTCGCTATTTGCCGCTGGTGTCGGGCATGGTGTCGCTGGGGCGCAATACGCTGGCCAGCCTGCTGCATGTGCCCGCGCTACTGGAGCGCTCCCGCCACTCGTCACTTCGCCAAGCCGCCCAGCTCCCCTCCGATGCAACACGCCATCACATTCTGGTGGTCGATGACTCGCTGAACACTCGTGAGATCGAAAAGGATGTGCTGGAGGCCTGGGGCTATCAGGTCACCCTGGCCGAGAATGGCCGCGATGGCTTGAACAAGGCGTTGGCCGACACCTTTGACGCGGTCCTGACGGACGTTGAAATGCCCGTCATGGACGGCTTTGCGCTAACGGCCCGTCTGCGCGAAAATGACGCCTATCGTCACAAGCCGATCATCATCACGTCTCGCGAGAAAGAGGCCGACCGGCGGCGCGGCATCGAAGTAGGTGCTGATGCCTATATCGTCAAGGGCAGCTTTGACCAAAACAATTTAGTGGAAACCCTGAAGGCCCTGCTAAGCTAGGTTTCCCCACCAGATAGAGAATGATCATGCGAATACTGGTCGTAGACGACGACCCACTAGCTGGGGAAATGACCGCTGCGCTGCTGGAGTTTCAAGGCCATGAGACGGTACTGGCCGAGGACGCCATGGAGGCCATGCGCCAGCTGGAAGCGCACAAGGATGTCGCGCTGATCGTTAGCGACATGCACATGCCGCTGGTGAGCGGCGTCGAGTTACTGGAAATGCTCCGCGAGCAGCAGGTGCACCTGCCGTTCATCCTGCTCACCGGCGACACGCCAACAGCGGCCTTGATGCAGACACCCGGCCTGAGCGCCTGTCTGCAAAAAGATGCCGAGCTAGACACGACGCTGGGGCAGGCCGTTGCCCAGGCCTTCAACAGGTAGCCCGATGTCCTC
The DNA here is from genome assembly GCF_014651795.1 of Vreelandella hamiltonii. Taxonomy (NCBI): domain Bacteria; kingdom Pseudomonadati; phylum Pseudomonadota; class Gammaproteobacteria; order Oceanospirillales; family Halomonadaceae; genus Vreelandella; species Vreelandella hamiltonii. The sequence goes on from NZ_BMXO01000007.1 coordinate 63,572, forward strand.
ATCGCTGCACGACAAGCTGAGCCAGCTGCGCCAACGGTTCATTAGCCAATTACCAGGCCGCCTCCAGCAAACTGAGGAGCAGTGGCAAAAGAGCCGCTCCTCCGCCGAGGAAGAAGCAAAGCTGGCCCCGGAGCTGCACCGCTTTTTTCATAGCCTGAAAGGGACGGGGCGCTCGTTGGGGTTCGAGCGCATTGCGCTGCTGGCCGACCAGGGCGAGGCCGCGCTCAGCGAGGCATCATTGCAGGAAGCGCTGATCGTCCAGATACTCGCACAGCTGGCCGAAGAGCAGCAGCGTCTGCAATCACTGGCGGGGCAGCAGAAAGCCCTGGCAGCGCATCAAAGCGTGGAGTTCTCTCCGACACCTGAACAAACCCGCAGCAAGCGCCAGCGGCTGATTTACCTTTGCGATGACGAACCCGACCAGGTCAGCCAACTGCTGCACCATTTGCGCTGCTTCGGGCACGAAGTAGTGCACTTCGACACCACCGATGCCTTTTTCAACGCCGTCATCACGCGCCGTCCGGATGCCATCATCATGGACGTGCAGTTCCCTCAGGGGCAAACCGCAGGTACCGAAACGCTCACCAGCTTGAACAAGCTCACCGGCGAACGGTTACCCTCCATCGTACTGTCGGCTCACGGCGATTTTCTATCGCGTCTGAGCGCCGTGCGCGCAGGCTGCAATGGCTATTTCACCAAGCCCGTGAAACCCCTTGACCTGATGCTGGCCGTGGATGAGCTGACCACCCCTGTCGAAGACGAGCCGCTACGTGTCATGGTGGTCGATGACGAGCCGGAAGTGGCCGCTTACCATGCGCTACTGCTGGAAGAGGCGGGCATGGTGGTGCAACAGGTGAACCACCCCGCCGACGCACTGAGCGCGCTTGAACGTTTCAGCCCTGATCTGCTGCTGGTGGATGTCTACATGCCGGTGTGCTCCGGTGAAGAGCTGGCCAACATCATCCGCCAGCAGCCCGAGTACGTCGGCCTGCCGATCATCTATCTATCCAGCGAGACCGATAGCCAGAAACAGCTGTCTGCCATGACCGCAGGTGTCGAGGCGTTCATCACCAAACCCGTGGTACCCGATGAGCTGGTCTCGGCGGTAAAGCTGCGCGCCGAGCGGCTGCGACTGCTGCGCTCGCTGATGACCCGGGACAGCATGACCGGCCTCTACAACCACAGCACCACCACTGAAATGATCAGCAAGACACTGGCCCAGGCTTACCGGGACAAGACCCGGCATGCCATGGCGATGATCGACATCGACCACTTCAAGGCGGTCAACGATACCCACGGTCACCTGGCAGGGGATCAGGTCATCATCACCCTGGCACGGCTGCTGAAAACACGCTTACGCATGTCGGATATCATTGGTCGCTATGGCGGTGAGGAGTTCGTGGTGCTGCTCAAGGGAATCGACGACCAGCGGGCAGGCGAGCTGATCGACGAGCTGCGGCGTGACTTCGAACAGGTGGACTTTCACGCGGGTGGCGAACGCTTCCGCTGCACTTTCAGCGTCGGGATCAGCAGTTTCCCTGAACATCCCTCTACCGAATCGCTACGCCTCAGCGCCGATCAGGCGCTCTATCGTGCCAAGCACCAGGGGCGCAACCAGGTGGTCATCAGCACGGAGCAGGATCATGGCGGATTCGCGCCCCGCGGGGCATGAGGCAACAAACCTATCCCTTGAGGATGCCATCCGCGAGGACGATGGCCACATCGTCGATGTGGAGGAGCCCTGCCAGCAGGTGGTGCTGTTCACGCTGTCCGGCCAACCCTATGCGCTACCAGGCACGGCCGTGACGGAAATCCTCAAAGGCGATACGCCGGTCTATTTCGTGCCTGGCCTGCCCTCCTCGACCGAAGGCGTCATCCATCTGCGCGGCACCATCGAGTCGCTGATTCGGCTACAGCCGCTGTTGGGGCTGACCGAGAGCCACGCCGACGGCATGCTGCTGATGGTGCGCAGCGCCGGGATACGTACGGCCGTGCGTATCGACCAGTTGAACGACGTGTGCGACTTACCCCTCAGCGCCTTCAAAGCGCCCCCCGAAACGCTGCCTGACGCACTGCGCCCTTTCGTCAGCGCGCTTTGGCAGCCCGAAGAGGCCCGTGTGGCCACGGCCCTGCTTGACCCCGATGCCCTGCTGAAAGCCTACCAGCAGGGGCTGGGCTGAGCCGTGAACAGCGAGCAAACAGGCCACGATGGCACTCGAACCGTGACCTGCGTGGTCTTTCAGGCAGGCGGTTATCAGGTGGCCATCGACGCGCGCTACGTTCAGCGCATCGATAGCCACTGTTGCCAGCCGCGCCACGCCAGTGTCGACACGCTACTCTTTGATCGCCCCGGCGACTCCAGCCGCTGGCTAACCCTGCGCGACGCCGAAGGCTCGTGGCAGCTGGGCATTGGTTCGGAGAGTCGGCTGGCACGCCTGCCGGTCGCCCAGCTGCATTCGCTGCCTCCCCTGATCGCCGCCCGCTCGGGCATGCCCGCGCTGTGCGGGCTGATGCTGGAACAGCAGCGGCTGACCTTGCTGCTGGATGGCCAACGGCTGTCGCCGTCAGTGCTCCAGCCATAGGCAGCGCACGGCGTCCCCTGGGGCTATCTGCTGGTGAGCATCGATGACGGCCAGCGCATCGGCCTCGATACACGAAGAGAGCACCGCCGAGTTCTGGTCTTCAAACGCCACCGCGTAGATTCCCTGAGCGCTAAAGCGCAGCGCCACGCGCATGTAGTGTTGCCGTGGCCCCGTCTCGGTGGTGAACTGCGCCTTCGCGGTGATCTCTGGCAGTGACGCAAGCGCAGGGCGGCCCAACAACGCTCCCATCAGCGGGCGTAAAAAGAGCCAGGCGCCAACGAATCCGGACACCGGATTGCCTGGCAGGCCGACAAAGCGCGCCTCGCCCCCTGCCTCAGCCGGCAGGCGTCCCAGCGCCAGCGGCTTACCGGGGCGAATGGCCAGCTTCCACATATCCAGCTGCCCCAACGACTCCAGCGCAGCCTTGACGTGGTCCTCTTCCCCCACGCTGACACCACCGGTGCTGACCACCACGTCGGCCACGGCCGCCGCCTGTTCGAGAATCTCGACGGTGCGGGCATAGTCGTCGGGAACGCTGACCCGCTGTACGACCTCAGCACCAAAGCGCTCCAGCAAACGCGTCAGCATCGGGCGATTGGAGTTATAGAGCTGGCCAGGCTGCAAGGGCATGCCTGGGTCGACGATCTCGTCGCCGGTGGAGAGCAGCGCCACCCGGGGCCGACGGCGCACGCTGACCTCGGTCACTCCTTGCCCCGCCAGGTGCCCCAGTGCAGCCGCTTCCAGGCGCTGCCCCGCCTTGAGCAGCACGTCTCCACGCTGCACGTCACGCCCCTTGAGCCTGACGTTGTCACCCGCGGGTACGTCATGGGGAATCACCGCGTGGCCGTCGTCCAGGGTGACGCGCTCCTGCATGACCACGCAATCCGCGCCCGCCGGAATCTGGCCCCCGGTAAAGATCCGCGCGCAGCTGCCTTCTGCCAGCGGTTGGGCCAGGCTTCCGGCAGCAATCCGCTGACTGACCGGCAGCCGCTTGCCCGCGTCGCTGGCGCGCAGCGCATAACCATCCATGGCACTGTTATCGAAGGGCGGCACGTCCAGCGTTGCCATCACCGGCTCAGCCAGCACCCGACCCGCCGCCTCTTCAAGCGGCACCTGCTCGGCTGGCAGCGGCACAAGCCCTGCCAGCAGCGCATCGAGAACGGCGCTGATAGGCTGCAGTGGCGGTGGCTGATGTTGTGCGCGTTGCTCAGCCATGCTGCCCCCGGCCGGGAATGACCAGGTTGGCAAAGTTGCAGGGTTTGTGGCGGCTATCCAGCTGCTCGGCCAGAATGCCGTCCCACCCGGTGCGGCAGGCACCGGTGGAGCCCGGCAGGCAAAACACCACCGTGGCGTTGGCAAAACCACCCAGGGCGCGGCTTTGAATGGTGGAGCTGCCGATTTCGTCGCCACTCAGCTGGCGAAAGCGCTCGCCGAACCCCTCGATGCGCTTGTCCAACAGCACCGAGACCGCCTCTGGAGTGGAGTCACGGCCGGTGAAACCGGTACCGCCGGTGGTCAGCACCACCTGCACGCCGGGGTCGGCAATCCACTGGGCCACCACGGCACGAATCTGGTACACGTCGTCCGGCACGATACGCTTGTCGGCCAGCCGGTGCCCCGCTTCGGTCAGCCGCTGAACCAGCGACTGACCCGAGCGGTCGGTCTCTTCGGTGCGGGTGTCCGAGACGGTGAGCACCGCAATATTCAGGGCTTCCATGGCATCCATTGGCGCTACTCCTTGGGCTCGTTCTGTGAAGGGGCTTTCTTGCGCGCCTGGCGAGCCTCGAGTGCCGCCAACTGCTCCGGGGTGGCCTCGCCCTGGTGGTTGGCTTTCCATTCGCTGTAGGGCATGCCATAGACATACTCCCGGGCAGCGTCCATTTCCAGAGGCGTGCCGCGCTCATCGGCTGCGCTGACCAGCCACTTGGAGAGACAGTTACGGCAGAAGTCCGCCAGAATCATCAGGTCGATGTTCTGCACGTCCTTGTTGTCATCCAGGTGCTTAAGCAAGCGACGAAATGCAGCGGCTTCCAGCTCCGTGCGGGTCGCGGTATCCAGTTCATCGAACGTAGCCATGCGGGTTCCTCTTTCAAGACAGGGTTGATATGCAGCATAACAAAAGACACCGCCCGAGGGCGGTGTCAGCGACGATCTTGCGTCATCCTATGGTGGTGCGTCAGCCCGGTTTCGTAGAGGGCTCGCTGCTGTCGCCCGCTTTCTGAGCAGCCACCTCTTCCTCGCTCAGCGACTGCCCCTTGACCTCTTCGTACCACAGGTTGTGGTGCTCCTTGGCCCAGGTTTCGTCTACGTAGCCGGTGGTCATGCCTTCCAGCGACCCTTCGGTCCCTACCGTACCGATGTAGATGTGCCCCAGCGCCACGGCGGTCAAGCCCAGCGCGCCCACGGCATGGATGATGTTGGCCCACTGCATGGTATCGCGGCTCTGCCCGTAGTTCGGGAAGTCGAGTACGAAGCCACTGGCCACCACCAACAGCCCTGCGGTAGCCAGCAGCCAGTACCAGACTTTTTCACCGCCGTTGGCAAAGCCTGCATCCGGGTGGCCTTTACCGACCAGGCCGCCGCCCTGCTTGAACCACTGCAGGTCATGCTTCTTGGGGATATTGTCCTTCAGCAGCTTGACCAGCAGCACGATCAGCAGGATGCCGAACAGTGGCCCCAGATAGTTGTGGAGCACCTTGGAGGCCGCAATCATCCAGGCCCATACCGCGTCGCCAAACAGCGAGCGGAAGACGAACTTGCCATACAGCAGGTTGAGACCGGTCAGCGCCAAGGTGATGAACAGCGTCGCCACCGTCCAGTGCAGCGCGCGCATGAACAGTGGCCAGCGCAGCAGCTTGCGCCCGGTACGTGGCTCATCCAGGTGCTTGCGGCCAATCACCAGATAGAACAGCGTGATCACGCTGGCCATGCCCAAAATGGCAATCAAACCAAACGGCGAGACCCAGCGATTGCGCAGGATCCGCCACGTTTCACCGCTGGCGTTGATCAGGTTGTAGTTGCTGTCGTGACGCGAATCACGATAGTTCGGGCCGGTTTCACCGCTGCGCACCTGGCGCCACTGCTCGGCCGTAATGCCCGGAGCCGCCGTGGTCATCTCCCGTTGCGGGTCTGCCTGGGCCACGGCCAGCTGGCTCACGCCGAGACTGGCCATCAGCAGTAGCAGCATCAGGCACAGGTGCCAGACACGCTTCAGCCCGCGGGCGGCATGCCCGTTGGTCGATGCAGGCATTTCAACGGTGGTCATGGTCATTGGGGTCATGACACGCCTCCTTAGCCTTTACGGGCAGCATCGTAGGCAAGGTTGTCGGTGCTGGCCTGGGGATTGTTCGACCACGCTCCATCCGGGTGGCCACGATGGACGACACGCTGACGGAAGATGTCGGCAACGTCCTGCGCATCACCTGCCAGCAGCGCTTTGGTCGAGCACATCTCGGCGCACAGCGGCAGCTTGCCTTCGGCAATACGGTTGGAACCGTACTTCTGGTACTCCTCTTCCTTGCTCTCTGCCGGGCCGCCTGCGCAGAAGGTGCACTTGTCCATCTTGCCGCGCTCGCCAAAGGCGTTCTGCTTGGGGAACTGCGGGGCACCGAAGGGGCAGGCATACAGGCAGTAGCCGCAGCCGATGCACAGGTCCTTGTCGTGCAGCACGATGCCGTCGTCGGTCTTGTAGAAGCAGTCGGTGGGGCAGACGGCCATGCAAGGGGCGTCGTCACAGTGCATGCAGGCCACCGAAATCGACATTTCGCTGGCTTCACCGTCGTTCAGCGTGACCACGCGGCGGCGCTGAATGCCCCACTCGACGTCGTTGGCATTTTTACAGGCGGTGACGCAGCCGTTGCATTCGATGCAGCGCTCGGCATCACACATGAATTTCATTTGAGCCATGGTGTTCTCCTCTTGCCGATGCGGACGTTGCCGCATCGGCCTGCTGTCTGGTCGGGTCGCGCGTGATCGTTCAAGCGCGCTCAATACGACAAATGGTGCACTTGGTCTCTTGCATCAGTGTCACCGGGTCGTAGCCGTAAGTGGTCGCCGTGTTGGCTGCCTCGCCCTGAACATAGGGTGCCGTGCCTTCCGGGTAGCGATCATGCAGGTTCTCGCCCTGGAAGATGCCGCCAAAGTGGAACGGCATGAAGGCCACCTTGCGATCCACCCTGGGCGTGACCAGAGCTTTCACCTTGACGCGGCCGCCCTCGGCGCCTTCGACCCAGACATCGTCACCGTCACGTACGCCGATATCGTTGGCATCGGCAGGGTTCATCTCGACGAACATTTCCTGCTGCAGCTCCGCCAGCCAGGACATCGAGCGGGTTTCTTCACCCCCGCCTTCGTACTCGACCAGTCGGCCAGACGTCAGAATGATCGGGTAGTCCGCGCTGTTGTCACGCTCCTGAATGGTCTTGTAGAGCGTGGGCAGACGCATGATGGAGTCGAAATCGTCCCAGGTGGGATACCGCTCGACCAGATCACGCCGCGTGGTGTAGAGCGGCTCGCGGTGCTTGGGCACGGCATCCGGGAACGTCCACACAACAGCACGGGCCTTGGCATTACCGTAAGGCGCACAGCCGTGTTCGATGGCCACTCGCTGAATACCGCCGGAGAAGTCGGTTTTCCAGTTTTTACCTTCAGCAGCCTCTTTCTCTTCGGCCGTCAGGTCATCCCACCAGCCCAGGTCTTTCAGCAGCTGGTCGTTGAACTCCGGATAACCGTCATCGATATCGCCGCCCACCGGGGCTGAGCCTTCGGCCAGCAGATTGACACCGTCGCGCTCGATACCAAAGCGGGCGCGGAAGCCCATGCCGCCTTCCATCACGGGCACGCTGGTATCGTAGAGGTTCGGGGAGCCCGGGTGACGGAACTCCGGGGTGCCCCAGCAGGGCCACGGCAAACCGTAGTAGTCGCCATCCGAGGGGCCACCCTGAGCACGCAGATTTTCAAAGCTGAAGGTGTGCCAGTTTTGCTGGTGCTCTTTCAGGCGCTCCGGGCTTTGGCCGGTGTAACCCACCGTCCACATGCCGCGATTGATTTCGCGCAGCACGTCTTCGATCACCGGACGATTACCTTCCATGGCGTAGTTCTTGACGAACTCGTTGCCAAAACCCAGCTTGTTGGCAAACAGGGTCATGATCTCATGGTCGGGCTTGGACTCGAACAGCGGCTCGATGACCTGATCACGCCACTGGATCGAGCGATTGGTGGCGGTGACGCTACCGGTGGTTTCGAACTGGGTGGCGGCAGGCAGCAGGTAGACGCCGTCGGTGCGGTCGTGCATGACGGCCGCGACGGTGGGATACGGGTCGACGATGACCATCATCTCGAGCTTCTGCATGGCCTTTTGCATTTCAACGCCGCGGGTTTGCGAGTTGACCGCGTGGCCCCAGTAGAACATCGCTTTCAGCGCCGTACGCTGGGAGATGTTGTCGTCCTCTTCCAGCACGCCATCGACCCAGCGCGATACGGTGATACCGTTGGTGTACATGGGCTTGCCGTCGGCATACTCGGTGTCGTCGAAGCGACCTTTCAGCCAGTCGTACTCCACGTCCCACACCTTGGCCCAGTGCTGCCAGGCGCCTTCGGCCAGGCCGTAATAGCCAGGCAGCGAGTCGCAGCCCAGGCCCAGGTCAGTGGCACCCTGTACGTTGTCGTGACCACGCAGGATGTTGGCACCACCGCCCGACTTGCCGATGTTGCCCAGTGCCAGCTCCAGGATGCAGTAGGCGCGGGTGTTGTTATTGCCGGTGGTGTGCTGAGTACCGCCCATACACCAGATCACACAGCCCGGACGGTTGTCGGAAAGCCGCTTGGCCACCTCGAACATGTCGGCTTCCGAGACGCCGGTGATGTCTTCCACGACGCTGGGCGGGAACTGGGCGACTTCGGCACGCACTTCATCCATGCCGTAGACGCGCTGGTTGATGTATTCGCGGTCTTCCCAGCCGTTTTCGAAAATGTGCCACAACAGGCCCCAGATGTAGGCCACATCGGAGCCAGGGCGGATGCGCACGTACTTGTTGGCCTTGGCGGCCGTACGCGTGAAGCGCGGATCGGCAACGATGATGTCGCAGCTGTTGCGCTCCTTGGCAATCAGGATGTGCTGCATCGCCACCGGGTGGGCTTCACTGGGGTTGGAGCCGATGAACAGCATGGAGCGGCTGTTGTGCATATCGTTGAGCGAGTTGGTCATCGCCCCGTAGCCCCAGGTATTGGCCACACCCGCTACCGTGGTGGAGTGGCAGATACGCGCCTGGTGGTCGGTGTTGTTGGTGCCCCACATGGAGGCGAGCTTGCGCATCAGATACGCCTGCTCGTTGCTGAACTTGGCCGAGCCCAGCCAGTAGACGCTATCGGGGCCATAGGCGTCCCGCAGTTCCAGCAGCTTGTCGCCGATCTCATTGACGGCGTCGTCCCAGCTCAGGCGCTGCCATTCACCCGCGACCAGCTTCATCGGGTACTTCAGGCGACGCGTGGAGTGGCCGTGCTGGCGCAGAGAGGCGCCTTTCGCACAGTGGGCGCCACGGTTGATCGGGTGGTCGAAGGCTGGCTCCTGCTTGGTCCAGATGCCCTCCTGCACTTCTGCATACACGCCACACCCCACTGAACAGTGGGAGCAGATGGTGCGCTTGGTTTCGACGGGGGAGTCGAGCACCGGGGTCTTGTTCGCCGCTTCGGTGCGCTGCATCATCGGCGCGCCCATGAAACCAACCGCCGCAACACCGGCCGTACCCGCGCCGGTACGCTTGAGGAATTGGCGACGAGAGATACCCAGCCCAGACGCGGCCGGAGCTTGAGTTTTACGAGTTAAGCGCATGGCAAATCTCCTGATGGTCGCCGTCAGTCACGCAGCGAGGCGTAGTAGGCACGAACGTGATCCGTCTCGCGGTAATTCACCGACTGGGCTTCACGCTGGCTGGGCGTCTTGTCGCTCGCCTGTACGAGGGTAACGTGACCGACCGCCGCTGCCGCACCTGCTGCTGCGGTGCCCAGGCCAACGGTCTTCATGAACCGACGCCGTTCAGGGTTATGTGACGTGTGCATAGGGTTCTCCACTGTCATGCTTGTTATGCTTGGGCCGCTGGCCCGGCTATTCACTGACCGCGAACCAGGGTCAGGTCACGAGTCGTACTGGCTGATGGGCGGCTCGGTCGCTGATACGCGCCTGCTCGCTCTCCATGAAGGCACTGCCTAGCGCGCCCAGCGCGGCATAGAAGGCAGCCTCCACGTCAGCCACATCGTCGAAGCAGCGCTTTGCCCAGGGGGCCAAGTGCTGCTGAAAAAAAGCTACCTGCTCATCTGCCTGAGCTTCTACCAGCATGCCCATGACTTCACACACGGCGGCAAGGTGATCCTCGGGCTCATGGGTGCGTTCACTGCGCTCGAAGCCCAGCTCCCTCAGGTCACGGCGCAGCGCCACCAGCGCGGCTTCCATGAGCTCACCCTGCTGATACCAGGAGGCATAGGGCACGATATCGCCCTGAATGACGCCCACCAGATGGCGAAAGTGGGCGCGCTGCAGTCGCTCGGGGTCGGCCTGGGCGGCGGCCTGAGCAAGGCCAACCCAGCACTCGGCCAGCCGCGTGCCGTCCTGTTCTACCTCCAGCTCGGCCAGCCAGGCCAGGAGCTCAACGTCGGGCGACTGGCGCAACAGCCGTGCCAGCAGCTGGTAGATATCCCCGCGCAGCGCGTCGATCTCGCTGAGCATCGCCTCGGTTTCACTCATGGCGTTACACCTTCAACTGCGCGTCAGGGTCGCGCATCATGGTTTTCCAGACGTCTTTCACGCGGCAGTCTTCACACATTTCCAGACGCGCCAGCGCATCGCCGGCAAAATAGGGGTGATTGGCCAGCTTGGTTTTCATGGCGGCCACCGTGCTGACCGTCGCGAACGGTTTGCCACAGCCGATACACTCAAAGGCAGGCTCTTCATGGCACACGTGGCGCGTTTCACGGGCAGGCGCGGCCAGAAAACCAGGCACCAGGGTGATGGCATTTTCCGGGCACGCCTGTTCGCACAGGCCACACTGCACGCAGTCGGCTTCCAGGAAGCTGAGCACCGGCGTATCGCCGCCTGCCTGCAACGCGGGTGTCGGGCAGTTGCTGACGCAGGCATAGCACAACGTACAGGCGCTGCTATCCACGTCGATGCCGCCGTAGGCCGCGCCTTCCGGCAGCGCTTGACGCTCGCCGCTGGGGGTTCCCAGCGCGGCCAGGCGCGCCAGTACCTGATTCAATCGCGTGCGCTTGTTAGGCTCGCGAAAGCTGACGGCAGTGTCACTCAACGGCAGCAGGCTGGGCAGAGCGTCGCGCGTTTCAATGGCGTTGGCCGCCACCAGCTGGATACGTTCGACGGCGTGGCCAAGCGCTGCCAGCAACCCCTGGGCCAGCGCTACCTGATGGTTCAGAAAGGTGCTCAAACGGGGCGGCATGCCCTCGTGAAGCTGAATACGTACTTCAGAGGCGCCGCTGGCCAAGGCCGTCAGCCACTGGTCGTGGCCAGCCGCGCCCAGCTCTTCCAGCGGCACATCGATGAGATGGCCTGGCGTGACCACGCCCGCCTGGCGCTCTTGCTCCAGAGTATCGTGGGTGACGAAGCGCAGCACGGGCACCTCGCCTCCCGCTTCGCGGTAGGCCTCGAGCCACACTGACAGCGTATCCTGCTGACGGCGCGTTTCGGGCAGCCTGAACTCGATGGCACCGGTGGGGCAGGCGCTGGTGCAACTACCGACGCCCTGGCACAGAAAGGGGTCTATCTCGATGCGGGACTCGATACGCCCCTTGATGCTGGTGATGGCATCCGCCGGGCAGACGTCCAGGCAGCGGGTACACCCGACGTTACCACTGGCCGAATGCGCGCACAGGTCGGTATTGACCTGGAAGTAACGGGGCTTGTCGAACTCGCCTACCAGCTCGACAGCACTCTCCAGTACCTGCTGGCGCTGCTCATCGGCAGCCTCGGGAGCGAGTCGCAAATAGCCAGGCGGCGGCAATTCCCAGGGCATTGCGGGCAGCATGCCGGGGGCCGTCAGGTCCAGCACGACATCGAAGGCGTCACGCTCGACCAGCACTTGTGCCAGATCCAGCGTTTCACCCTGTGAAAACGGCACCTGAAGATGAAACGCGCCCAAGTGCCCGGTGATGGCGAGCTGCGCCAGCTGCTCGGCACTCAAGGGCTGCTCGATGACAGGCTCACTGCCCGCCGGCAGCTCGGCGGCGTCGTTCAGGGTCAGTAGCGTCAGCGATGCCAGCCCCTGATGCTGCAGTGCGCGAGCGGCGGCTGTCACGGGTTGAACGGCACCGATCAGCACCACGTGTCCACGACTATGGTAGGTAACGTTGGCGGGGGTCAGATTGACTGGCCAGGAGATACGCCGACGCACCGCTTCACGAGCGGCCGCGTTGCGCTGGTCGTCAATCGACGCCAGTTGGATTCGTTGGTTCATGCACGCTCACGGTCAATGGGTCGTTCTTATTATTTGAATGGTCGTTTTAATGGTCATTTTGACACAAGTGCGGCGTAACGCCACTGTCCTTATGCTTTCAGCGTATGGCGCTATGCCGCCTTTTGCCACTTTCATTGGTCGTATCACTGTCAACGGTGGCCCACCAGACCAACGCTAACCTCATGATAAAAAAGACAACTATCGTTCAGAGCGCTCACGGCGAGCGTGACAAGATAAATCAGACTGGTCGTCTAGGTCGGTTCTTTGTACAAAACTGCCATCGCCGTTGCAAGCCGCCATCTCCTCCGTATGGTCAGCCGACGGGGTGTCCTGGGGCTCTGTACGGGGTTCTGTCCGGGACTCTGCTGCTGGCGTGCTCTCCTCCTGGGGCACCTCGCTGGCCTCTTCCGCTTGGTGAGTCCACCGCCTGAGCTTGCCCGCCAGCTCGCTGGCCATGGGCTTCAACTGCTGCGTGTAGTCGGCATCGTAATCATCCAACCCGTCACGCACGTTGTAGTTGCCGGTGGCCCACAGTCGGCGCAGGGCACGGCGGCGCAGCGCCGAACTGACCCCCGCCGCCATGAAGGCACTGAAGTCGCTGCCAGCGGGCAGGGTATCAGGGTCGGGGAGCGTATCGTCCAGGCTGCCGGGCGCAGGTGCCGGGGGCTCAGCGGGGTCGGCCGGGGCTTCCTGGTGTACGTGCGCGTCAGCCAGCACCGGCGCTTCCTCACTTGCCTGGGCAGGCTCGGGCACCATGACGTCATCGCTCTCGAGACCGCGCTTTTTACGCGACCAACGCTCTAATCGGCTCATCGGGTCACTCCTTGTCGGGCAGCGCCTGAGCGCGGCCTGCCCCTTTGCGTTTTTTCTTGCGCTGCTCCACGGGGGCTTCTCCGTGACGGGCCAGATAGCGTTCGATCCACACCTGAATGGCCAGCGGCATGGGTGCCTCCAGCACCTGCTGTTCGCCATCCAGCCAGCCCGCCGCCACGTCCTGGCTCGCGGTAATGGCATCCGGCCTGGCTGGCTGACCGGTAAAACCAGCGCGCACGAAGAGTCTTGGGGTAGCGGACGTCAGGTTGAAGCGGTAAGCCGCACGTTCGGTCATGGAGAGCTGCAGATGCAGCACGTGGTCACCCTGGTCACCGGGCACCAGCTCGGTGATACGCCACTGGGTCACGGTAAACGCCCCCATGGTCTTTTGCTCGGCCACCAGGGTGGCACTAATGGCACGCAGATTATCACTCATGAGTTGCCCCTTTAGACCTTGAACGGGTAGACAAGTAAGCCTTTTGAGCGCCATCATCGTCAACTCAGACTATTTTACTCAACTATTACGTTAAACGCCGCGCCCATCGGGCGAGGCAGTGACGCGGAGCAGTGAGGATTGCGCATGCCCGCCCTTCAGTTAAGCCGTGCCCGGCTGCCAGCCACCACCACCATTAGCGTGATGGATGCCTACGGAGCAACCTGCCAGCAGGCCATTGCCGCCGAACGCGCCCTGACGGTCTACCTCAACAAGCGTGAAATCGTGACGCTGATGACCTTGGGCGATGACCCCGAAGCGCTGGTGGTTGGCTACCTGCGTAACCAGGGGCTGCTGTACCGGGCAGAAGACCTTATGGTGGTACAGGTGGATTGGAAGGTAGAGGCCGCCGCCGTGGTCACGCGCCATCTGCCCGACGACCTGGAAGCACGCCTGGGGACCCGCACGGTGACCACGGGATGCGGGCAGGGCACGGTATTCGGCAAGCTGCTGGAGCAGACATCGCTCACGGCGCTGCCCGCCACGCCGCTGGCCCAGTCGACCCTCTACCAGCTGCTGACCAACCTGAACCACTATAACGAAACGTATCGTAGCGCAGGGGCCGTGCATGGCTGCGCGCTGTGCCAGCAGGCCCAGGTGCTCGATTTCGTCGAGGACGTGGGGCGGCACAACGCCGTGGATACCCTGGCAGGCCGCCAGTGGTTGAACCAGGCCAACAGCCAGCAGGCCGATCTCTTCTACACCACCGGCAGGCTGACTTCCGAGATGGTGCTGAAAGTGGCACAAATGGGCATCAGCGTGCTGGTCTCACGCTCGGGGGTGACCCAGAAGGGTGTCGAGCTGGCCGAACGCTTCGGCGTGATGCTGATTGCCCGCGCCAAAGGCAAAAGCTTCCAGGCCATCAACGCCGAAGGGCGCTTGACGCTGGATGCCATTCCCCCCAAACCGCCGAGCGCTCGCTCGTCCAGGGAGGCAGGCATATGATCGCGACACACGACCTTACCGGCATGATTCTCGCGGGGGGTGAAGGCCGCCGCATGGGCGGCCGTGACAAGGGCCTCGAGCCCTTCTCAGGCCTGCCGCTGGTGGCACACACCGTCAAGCGCTTCGACGGCCAAGTTCATGAGCTGATGATCAACGCCAACCGCAACGGCGATGCATACGCGCTGTTCGCCGATCGGGTGATCGCCGATGCCGAAGGCGGCTTCAAGGGCCCTTTGATGGGCATTTATAGCGGCCTGCGCGCCGCCCGCACGCCGTGGCTGCTGGTTGCCCCCTGCGACTCCCCCGCGCTGCCCCATGACCTGGTGGCGCGCATGGTGGCAGGCATCGTCACGGAGGATGGCACGCACGATATTGCCGTGGCCTTCGACGGCGAGCGCCCGCACCCCGTGGTGGCGCTGCTGCGCACCTTGCTGGCCGACGACCTGGCCGCCACCCTGGCCGAGGGCGAACGCAAGATCGACCGCTGGTACGCTCGCCACGCCTGGTGCCGCGTGGACATGTCCGACTGCCCTGAGGCGTTCGCCAACCTCAATACCGAAGAGGAAAAAGCCCGCCTGGAACAGGCGCTGGCAACGTCCTCACGGGAGACCCCATGAGCCTGTCGTGTTTCGAGCTGGGCGAGCAGATGCTCAGCGTCGATGCTGCCCGCGAGGCGCTGATGACGCTGGTGGCGTCGCCGGTGGCCACCGAGCAGGTCGCCTTGAGCAGCGCTCATGGCCGTCGGCTGGCAGAGGACATCATTGCGCCCATCGATGTACCGCAAAACACCAACGCCGCCATGGATGGCGTGGCCCTGGCCTGGCCCAAAGCGCCTCCCTACACCACCCATTTCCCCATCGTGGGGGGCGCCTTCGCCGGGCAGGCGTTTGCCGACGAGGTGCCTGCGGGCCAGTGTGTACGCATCACCACCGGTGCGCCGATCCCCCGGGGTACCGATACGGTGATCATGCGTGAACAGCTGATCGACGATGGCGCAAGCGCCACCGTCGATGCGCCCGAACGGGTCACGGCCGGGCAGCACGTGCGCCAGGCCGGGGAAGACATTGCCAAAGGCAGCGTGGCCCTTGCCGCAGGCGCGCGCCTGGACGCCGCTCGCATGGGGCTGGTGGCCTCGCTGGGCCATGCCGTCGTCACGGTGTATCGGCGCCCCCGGGTGGCGATTTTTTCCACCGGTAACGAGGTGACGCCACCAGGCGACCCACTCCCCAGCGCAGGCGTCTACGACACCAACCGATTTACCCTGATGGGCCTGCTCGCCGAGCAGGGGGCCGAGGTGCTGGATCTGGGCATTCTCCCCGACGACCTCGACGCCATCGAAACCGCACTGGCCAGCGCCGCCACCCAGAGCGATCTGGTGATCACCAGCGGTGGGGTTTCCGTGGGCAATGCCGACTACACTCGGGCGGCGCTGGAAAAGCTTGGCCGCCTGGCCTTCTGGCGGGTAGCGCTACGCCCCGGACGGCCCATGGCCTGCGGACAGCTGGGCGCTACACAAACGCCCCTGATCGGCCTGCCGGGCAACCCGGTAGCGGTCATGGTGACATTCCTGCAATTCGTGGTACCGCTGCTGCGGCAGTTGCAGGGCCTGACCCCAGCGCCGCCGCCCCGGCTCAAGGCAATTGCCCAAACCACGTTGAAAAGCCGCTTGCAGCGCACTGACTTCATTCGCGGCGTTTACCACTGCGATGACCAGGGTACGCTGCATGTGCGCAGCACTGGAGCCCAGGGGTCGGGGATTCTGACTTCCATGGTGGCCGCCAACTGCCTGATCGAACTTGGCGATAACCAGGCAGGCGCCCAGCCAGGCGAGGTGGTCTGCATACAACCGATAACGAGCTGGCAATGACCGAACAACTGATCGACGACTTTGGCCGCCGAGTTCGCTACGTGCGGCTATCGGTGACCGACCGCTGCGATTTTCGCTGTGTCTACTGCATGAGCGAAGAGATGACCTTTCTGCCACGCGCCCAGGTGCTCACTCTGGAGGAGCTGGCTCTGGTGGCCCGCGCGTTTACCGAGCTGGGCGTTGAGAAAATCCGCCTGACGGGCGGTGAGCCGCTGGTGCGCAAGGGCATCGAACAGCTGGTGGACGACATCGGCGCGCTGCCGGGGCTGGATGACTTCACCATGACCACCAACGGCGCGAGCCTGCGCAAGCATGCCAGGCGGCTTTACGCGGGCGGCTTGCGTCGGCTCAACATCAGCCTCGACTCACTGCACCCCGAACGCTTCAAGCAGCTGACCCGCACGGGCGAGCTGGCCCGCGTGCTGGACGGCATTCAGGCAGCCAAGGAGGCTGGTTTCACCCGTATCAAGCTCAACGCGGTGATTCTGAAAGGGCGCAACGAAGACGAGGTGCTCGACCTGGTGAGCTTTGCCCGCCGCGAGCAGCTGGACATCAGCTTCATCGAGGAGATGCCGCTGGGGGATGTCTCGGACCACTCACGGGCAGAGACCTTCTACTCCAGCGATGACGTGCAGGCGCTGATCGAAACCCGCTACCCGCTGACCCCCACCACCGAAAGCACGCCGGGGCCCTCGCGCTACTTCAGGATGGCCGACAGCGACAGCCGCGTGGGGTTTATTTCCCCCCACAGCCATAACTTCTGCGACAGCTGCAACCGCGTACGCGTCACCGTGGAGGGCCGGCTGCTGCTGTGCCTGGGCAATGAACACTCGGTGGACCTGCGCGCGGTGCTGCGCCGTTACCCCGGCGAGATCGCGCCGCTCAAGCAGGCCATCATCGACGCACTGCCATTGAAGCCCGAGCGCCACCACTTCACCACCGATGGCGATGTGCAGGTGGTGCGCTTCATGAACATGACCGGAGGGTGAGCCGTTGGCGCTTGAGGCACTCGTACCCGTGCATATCGTGACCGGCTTTTTGGGTAGCGGAAAAACCACGCTGATTCATCAGCTGATAGAGCAGAAACCCACCCATGAAAAATGGGCCATTCTGGTCAACGAGTTCGGTCAGATCGGCATCGACCAGACCATGTTCGCGGCCCGTGATGACGTGGTGGTCAAGGGCCTGCCTGGCGGCTGCCTGTGCTGTCAGCTGGCATTCGTGCTGCAGGCGGCGCTGGTAAATCTGCTGGCACGCCAGAAACCCGACCGGGTGATCATCGAGCCTTCGGGGCTTGGGCACCCCGCCGGGCTGATGGATTTGCTGCAGGGTGAGGCTTTTCAGGACGTGGTGGCGGTGCAGGACATCATCGCCACCCTCGACCCGCGTCGGCTGGACGAAGCACGCGTGCGAGCGCATGAGACTTTTCAAGATCAGCTGACCATGGCCGATGTCGTGGTCATCACTCTGGCCGACATGGCCAGCGACGAACAACATGCACGGGCCGAGCAGTTCATCGACACGCTCTGGCCGCCGCGCAAATGGGTGCATAGCACCCAGCAAGGCCCCTTGCCCATTGACCGCCTGCTGAGCCCTTCGGCCCCCCGCCCTGCGGCGCCAGCCGCCATGCCCGCCGCGCACCAGGCCCTGGCCACCAGCGGCCCCAGCCTCGAAGGGGCATTCTTCGATCTCCCTCCGCCCCTCGGCAAGGCGCAGCAGCAGTCCGCCAGCGCTCTGGGCTACACCAGCACCGGCGTGCGCTGGCACCCCGCCGAGCGTTTCGACCTGGACCGTTTGGCGCTATGGATGAGCGAGCTACCTGCCACCGCCAGGGTGAAGGGCGTCTTCCATACGGACGATGGCTGGAAGCAGCTCAACCGCGCCGAAGGCACCCAGCGCGTGGCCGCCAGTGCCTGGCGACAAGACTCCCGGCTGGAAGTGATTACCCCTGACGGCACGCTGCCCCTGGCTGATGCTACGCTTCCTGATCAGCTACGCGCCCTGGGGGCCTGGCGGTGAGGGACGTTGCGCGCGTACGGCCTGCTCCATTTCCTCCACCGGCAGGGGCCGCCCGAACAAGTACCCCTGAAACGCATGGCATCCGTGGGCCATGAGCCATGCCTGATGCGCCCGAGTTTCGACCCCCTCGGCGATGACATCCAGATTCAGGCTCTTGGCCAGGGCAATGGTACTTTCGACGATGGCGGCATTGGCACTGCTCTCGAGCACCTGCTGGACGAAGGACTGGTCAATCTTCAACTGATCCAGCGGGAGCTGTGCCAGATACGCCAGCGACGAGTAGCCGGTGCCGAAGTCGTCCAGCGAGAAGCGAACGCCGCGCGCCTTCAGGCTTAGCATCTTGTCACGGGCATCGTCTCGGGCGTCGACGAACAGCGTTTCGGTGACTTCCAGCTTCAACCGCTCGAGCGGGGCTCGGGTGCGCTGGAACACCTGCTCCACTCGATGTAGAAAATCGCTCTCGCGGAACTGCAGAGGGCTGATGTTGACTGAAATGGTCAGCTGCTCGAACCCCGGCTGGTGCTGCCACACAGCCAACTGATGGCAGGCTGCCTCCAGCACCCACTCACCTACGTCGTTGATCAAGCCAGTGCTTTCCAGTAGCGGAATGAACTCGCCGGGCGACACCAGCCCGCGTTCAGGATGGTGCCAGCGTAACAGCGCTTCGACGCCCACGATGCGCCCCTGTTCATCCACCTGGGGCTGATAGTGCAACAGCCACTGCTGATGAACCAACGCCAGACGCAGGTCAGACTCCAGTTTGACCCGTGCCAGCAGCGCCGCCTGCATGGAGGGATCGAAAAAGCGTAGGCCGCGCCGGCCACTGGCCTTGGCCTGGGAAAGCGCCATGTCCGCCTGCTGCAGATAATCATCGGCACTGCGTTGGCTGTCGGCCATGACGGTGATGCCCACGCTGGCCGTGACCGACGCCTGCTCATCCCCTACCTGGATCGGGGTATCCAGCGCTGCCATCAGCTTGCTGGCGATATGCTCGGCCAGCGCCTGCGTTTTACGCGGGCTGCCGTCCACTCCCTCGACCAACACGGCAAATTCGTCGCCGCCCAGTCGCGCCAGAGTGTCCGTATCGCGCAGCATCTGGCCAAAACGGCGTGCCACGTTCTGCAACAGCCGGTCACCGATATGATGCCCCAGGGTATCGTTGACATGATTGAAACTATCCAGGTCCAGCAGAATCAGCGCTCCGCAGCGCTGGTGGCGGTTCAGCTCCTTGAGGGCCACGCCGATTCGGTCGATGAACAGGCGACGGTTGGCAAAGCCGGTCAGCGGATCGTAGAACGCCAGCTGATGAATTTCCTGCTCGGCCGCCTTGCGCTCGCTGATGTCACTCATGGTGGCCACATAGTGGGTCAAGCTGCCGTTGCGGTCGTGCACGGCGCTGATGGTCAGCCACTCGGGAAACAGCTCGCCGTTCTTGCGCTGGTTCCAGATTTCCCCCTCCCAGCTTCCCGTGGAGAGTACGCTGCGCCATAAGCGTCGGTAGAATGCGGCATTGTGGTGCCCAGAGCTGAACATGCGTGGGTTCCTGCCCACGACCTCTGCATCACTGTAGCCGGTGATGCGCTTGAAAGTGTCGTTCACTTTCAGGATCGTGCCCCGTGCATCGGTCACCATGATGCCCAAATGTGCCTGAAATGCAGCGGCAGCAATTTGCAGCTCCACTTCGGCGCGTTTTGCGTCAGTTACCTCACGGGTCACGGAAAGCACTCCTTCCAATTCGTCCGGTTGTTGGGTGCTGCTCACCAGAGGACTCAACGCCCCCTCGGCAGGGCCTGGCCGCCGCACATGGTGCAGATAGAAGCGCTGATCCAGGGCCGACCAATAAAGCGGCGTGACCACTTCGTCATACGCTGACTGGCTGAAACCTCGCAACGTGCCGTCTGGCTCAGATCCCTGCCCGCATGACGGTTGTCGCCGCTGCTTACCCAAGCGCGCCCGTCTGCATTCAACACGCCAAGCTCATCGATCAACGGCAGATAGCGCGTCAGGTTCTCCAGCGCTACCTGAACCTGCACCTCACGGTCAGGCACGCCTGCCGTCTGACGTTCGAGCAGCTCTTCGAGCCCAAACAGCGCCTGCGCGCTCTGCCCCAGTACTCCATTCGCCCATTCAGCCACCACGCTGGCGCGGGCAGCAGCCCGCGCTTCTGCGGCCTGCAGCTCTTGCTCGTACTGCCCTTTCAACAGCCAGCCAAACAGTACCAGCATCACGCACAGCGACACGATGTAAATGGCAATGACGCGATGGCGGTAACGACGATGGCGAGGCAGCGTATCAAGGTGTCGGGAGAGTCCATCACTCGGCGGGAGCGACATCATGCATACCTTAGTCAGGCATCCCGTGGGCGCACCTGATAGAGTGAAAAAAGACAGAGGAAGATACACCAGCCCGAGACATGGGTGGGACTGTTGAAGTGTGGCGCGATGTTTTTTTGATGTATATCAATTTTTGGCAAAAACCGTCATCAAAATCCTCATATCGGTATGACCGGCAGGGCAACGAGGCAGCCATGGCATCTCTGGGACAAATGAGCGATTACGACATACGCCTGGTGCGTATCTTCAAGACCGTGGTGGAGTGCGGTGGCTTCACCGCAGCAGAAACGACGCTGGGCATCAGCCGCTCGGCCATCAGCCAGCACATGAGCGACCTGGAGAGCCGCCTGGGGTTTTCGCTTTGCCAGCGAGGTCGCGGTGGGTTCAGCCTGACCGAAGAAGGCAAGGAGATTTACCAGGCAGGCCTGACCCTGCTGACTGCCCTCGAAACCTTCAAAAGTGATGTCAATGCACTGCATCAGACCATCAAGGGCGAGCTGAATATCAGCATCACCGATAGCCTGGTGACGCTACCCGCCATGAACGTTACCCACGCCCTGGCGGCGCTGACGGCGCCCAACCATGCGGTGACCGTGAATATTCATATGGAACCCTCGGACGCGGTGATCCGTGGCGTCATGGATGGGCATCTGCACGTCGGGGTGGTGCCTGCCGTGAACCTGCCGACCAGCCTGGAGACGCGCTGGCTTTACGACGAGCCGTCCTACCTGTACTGCTCGGCAGAGCACCCTTTGTTCCCACAGACCGATGAGACGCTCGAAGCAGGCGAGATTGCCCAGCACCCCGCCATACAGCCCCGCTACCCGCTACCGGAAAAGGCCCGCCAGGCCCACGAAGCACTCAACCGTCGAGCCTCTGCGTCAGACCGGGAAGGCGCTGCCTTCCTGATCCTGACCGGGCGCTTCATTGGCTTTCTACCCGAACACGTGGCCGCCCAGTGGGTCAGCGCAGGCAAGATGCGTGCCCTGCTGCCCCAGCACTACGCCTATCGCATCCCGTTCGTGCTGATTACCCGCCACGACCGCCGCCCCAACCGCGTGGTGGATGCCTTCCTGGGGCTGGTGAAGGAAGCCAACTAGCGGCGCAGCCCGCCAGGCTCTGCCCGACAGCTGGCTGCGCCATGCGCTACCGCATCAAGGCTGGCGAGCCGCCTCGCTGGCCATCAGCGGCACAGGGCCTGCCTGGGGAGACGACGCCAGCGTACGGCTGGCGACGTAGTACACCAGCGCCCCCAACGCCGAGCCCGTGAACCAGCCGTAGTCATAGAACCAGTTCATGGTACCGGTCAGCAGCGACAGCAGGGTCAGGCTCACCGGAATGCCGAAGGCAATGAATCCGGCGATATTGACCGCGGGGTAAGCCTGGTGGTCCATGTACAGGCTAGGCACATCCAGGCGCTGGCGTTTGATCAGGAAATAATCCACCGCCATGATGCCTGCAATCGGGCCCAGCAGGCTGGAGTAGCCCAGCAGCCAGTTGGAGTACATCTGCTCCAGTGAAACGCCCTGGCTCACCACCCCCGCCTTTTGCAGCAGGTCGTAGCCCATCAGCAGCACCCCCACGGCGCCGGTCATCAGCACGCCACGGGTTTGATTGATCAGCTTGGGGGCAATGTTCTGAAAGTCATTGGTGGGTGAGACGATATTGGAAGCGGTGTTGGTCGAGATGGTCGCCACGATGATCAGCAGCATGGCCATGATGACCCAGAAAGGGCTGTCGATATAGCCGATCAAGCGCACCGGGTCGGCCACGGTTTGGCCTACCAGCGTTTCCGAGGCGGCGGTCAATACCACGCCCAGGGCAGCAAAGAAGAACATGGTCAACGGCAAGCCCAGGATCTGCCCGACGATCTGGTCCTTCTGGCTCTTGGCGAAGCGGCTGAAATCAGGAATGTTCAGTGACAGCGTCGCCCAGAAGCCCACCATGGCCGTCAGGCCAGCAAAGAAATAGCCATACACCGAAGCTCCTTCCGGGCGCGACGGCGGCTGGGCCAGCAGTTCGGTCATCGACATGTGCGGCCACGCCCACATCATCAGTCCGATCCCCACGGCCAACAGCAGCGGTGCCGCCAGGGTTTCCAGCCACTTGATCGACTCGGCCCCGCGAATCACCACGTACAGGTTCATGGCGCCAAACACGAAGAAACCAATCACCTCGCCAACGCCTCCCAGCGCCGCCCAGGCGGGAAACAGAGCCGACAGCAGCAGGTGAATGGCCAGCCCGCCAAACATGGTTTGAATGCCAAACCAGCCGCAGCCCACCAGCGCCCTGACCAGGCAAGGCACGTTGGAACCCAGGATGCCAAACGAAGAGCGCAGCACCACCGGAAAGGGAATGCCGAATTTGGTGCCGGGAAAAGCGTTCAGCGTCAGCGGAATCAGCACGATCACGTTGGCCAGCAGAATGGCCAGCAGCGCCTCGCCCACGCTCAGCCCAAAGTAGGCCGTGAGCACGCCGCCCAGGGTGTAGGTAGGCACGCAGATCGACATACCGACCCACAGCGCCGCAATGTTCCATTTACTCCAGGTACGCTCTTTTGCTTCGGTAGGCGCAATATCTTCATTGAAGCGGGCGCTTTCACGCACATCGTCTTCCACTGCCAGTTCGACCAACCCCTGCTGATCGATCATTCGAGATTTAGCTGCCGTCATTGTTGTCTCCTCAGCCTCGCCATTGCCTTTTTATCTTCAAAGGTTCAGCAAGTTGTGCAGCAATAAGCGTGCCCAAAACCACTCGCTCACCGCTAACTCATTGAACACAAAGCTGACTAAACAGACATATATAAAGACGAAGCCCTCTGTATCATTGTTGTTATAGTCACGGGTATTAAAACCTCCTAAACAGGGTAGCGACATATTCGTAAAACGCACCACAAGAATGCAAAACACCAATATAAAAACCAAAAAATAAAACACAAACCATTGATTTAAAAAAATAAAAATGAAACGCCATAATAGTGCAACACCTCACCAAATTGATAAAAACGGACAATAAAAAACTTAAAAAACAGCAAAAACAGTCACTTGAAAGACAACCAGGATTTTCATAAAAACTTCTTGCAAAACGTCTTCAACCAGCGCTATGTTCAAAAAGCTGTCTATCTTGACAGCTTTGCTAACAATTATAAGTTTCGACCATGAGTCGATGTCATGACACGCCTAGCGATCTTTTCCGCCACTCATCGATACCGGCAGAAAAGCCACCCATAGCTGGCCTCCCATCCATTCGGAGGTCGTCGCGTTATGACAAAAGAGGGGTAGTCCATGCAGAAAATGAAGATTGGCCTGATCCAGATGGCCCTGAATACCAGCACCGATCAGGAACCCGGCGTCATTCGTGACGCGATGAACGAAGCGCACCTGCCCATGATTCAGCAAGCCGCCGAGCAAGGCGTGCAGGTGCTGTGCTTTCAGGAAGTGTTCAATCAGCCCTATTTTTGCCCCAGCCAGGACAGCAAATGGTACGCCGCCGCCGAGCGAGTGCCGGAGGGCCCCACCTGCCAGATGATGCAAAAGCTCGCGGCCGAGCACCGCATGGTGATCATCGTCCCTATCTATGAAGAGACCGAGACCGGCGTTTACTACAACACGGCAGCGGTATTCGACGCTGACGGCAGCTACCTGGGCAAATACCACAAGACACACATTCCCCAGGTGGCTGGCTTTTGGGAGAAATTCTTCTTCAAACCAGGCAAATCCAACTGGCCGGTTTTCGATACCGCCTACGGCAAGATCGGCGTGTATATCTGCTACGACCGCCACTTCCCGGAAGGCTGGCGGGCATTGGCGCTCAACGGCGCCGACGTGATTTTCAACCCTTCGGCCACGGTGGCCGGTCTTTCCCAATACCTCTGGGAGCTTGAGCAACCCGCCTCTGCCGCTGCCAACGGCTGCTTCATCGCCGCCATCAACCGGGTTGGCACCGAGGCGCCCTGGAATATCGGCGACTTCTACGGCTCCAGCTACATCGTCAACCCACGCGGCAAGATCGAAGCCCAGGCCAGCGCCACGGAAGATGAGCTGTTAGTGCATGAGATCGACCTGGATATGGTGCGCGAGGTGCGCAACAACTGGCAGTTCTTCCGCGACCGACGCCCCGAGACCTACACCCGCCTCACCGACGGTGAATGATTCTGCTGGCTAAACACAACGACAGGAGCGAACCATGAGCTTATTGATCAAGGGCGGCACGGTGGTCACCCACGCCGACACTTACCGCGCCGATGTGCTGTGTGTCGACGGCAAAATCCACGCCATTGGCACC
Organism: Vreelandella hamiltonii; assembly: GCF_014651795.1. NCBI lineage: Bacteria > Pseudomonadati > Pseudomonadota > Gammaproteobacteria > Oceanospirillales > Halomonadaceae > Vreelandella > Vreelandella hamiltonii. The sequence goes on from NZ_BMXO01000007.1 coordinate 88,366, forward strand.
GACCTGGACGTGCCGGAAGGCTGCGAGATCGTCGATGCCAGCAACCAACTGGTGATGCCCGGCGGCATCGACCCCCATACCCACATGCAGATGCCCTTCATGGGCGCGGTGGCCAGCGAAGACTTCTACACCGGCACCGCCGCCGCCATGGCGGGCGGCACCACCACGATCATCGACTTCGTGATTCCCAGCCCCGGTCAGTCGTTGCTGGAAGCCTTCGAGACCTGGCAGGGCTGGGCGGAAAAAGCCGCCACTGACTTCGCCTTCCACGTCGCTATTACCTGGTGGGATGAGAGCGTCAAAGAGGAAATGGGCACCCTGGTGCGCGACTACGGGGTCAACAGCTTCAAGCACTTCATGGCCTACAAGGGCGCGATCATGGCCACCGATGACATTCTGGTGGAGAGCTTTTCCCGCTGCCTGGAGCTGGGAGCGGTGCCCACCGTGCATGCCGAAAACGGCGAGCTGGTCTACCACATGCAGCAGAAGCTGCTGGCCCAGGGCATCACCGGGCCGGAAGCCCACCCGCTTTCCCGCCCACCGCAGGTGGAAGGCGAAGCCGCCAGCCGCGCCATTCGCATTGCCTCCACCCTGGGCGCGCCGGTCTACCTGGTACACGTCTCCACCAAAGACGCGGTGGATGAAATCGCCTACGCCCGCCAGCAGGGCCACCCGGTGTTTGGCGAGTGCCTGGCGGGCCACCTGGTGATCGATGACAGCGTATACCAGCACCCGGACTGGGCCACCGCCGCCGCCCATGTGATGAGCCCGCCATTCCGGCCCAAAGGCCACCAGGAAGCGCTCTGGCACGGCCTGCAATCTGGCAATCTGCAAACCACCGCTACCGACCACTGCTGTTTCTGCGAAGAGCAGAAGGCCGCCGGGAAAGATGACTTCACCAAGATTCCCAACGGCACCGCAGGCGTGGAAGACCGCCTGGCCGTGCTGTGGGACGAAGGGGTCAATACCGGCAAGCTCTCGCCCCAGGAGTTCGTGGCGGTCACCTCCACCAACACCGCCAAAATCTTCAACCTCTACCCGCGCAAAGGGGCGATTCAGGTGGGTGCCGATGCCGACCTCGTGGTCTGGGACCCCAACGGCACCCGCACGATTTCCGCCAAGACCCATCATCAGAACGTCGATTTCAATATTTTCGAGGGCAAGACGGTGCGCGGCATTGCCCGCCATACCATCAGCCAGGGCAAATGGACCTGGCGGGATGGCGAGCTGCACGCCGAGCGCGGCGCAGGGCGCTACTTAGAACGCCCCGCCTACCCCGGCGTGTTCGAGCTGCTCGCAAAACGTGCCGAGCTGAATGCCCCCGTGGCGGTCACTCGCTGAGCCTCGCCCCACAAAGAACAGACGCCCCACGAAGAACAGAACGATCCAGAAGGACCAGGGAGAAACGACCGTGACCCATTCACTTGATCATCTGCCCAGCGCAAAAGAGGTCGGCACCTACGACCCAGCGACGCTGGCAAGCAACTTCAGCGACCTGCATCCGCCGCTGACGCCGCGCCAGGCCATCATCGAAAGCCAGCGCTGCCTGTACTGCTATGACGCGCCCTGCGTCGAGGCCTGCCCGTCGGACATCGACATTCCCAGCTTCATCCGCCAAATCAGTGACAACAACATTAATGGCGCAGCAGAAACCATTCTGGAAGCCAATATCCTCGGCGGCAGCTGCGCCCGGGTGTGCCCCACGGAAATCCTTTGCGAACGCAGCTGCGTGCGTAACCACGACGCCGAGTGCCAGCCGGTACTAATCGGTTTGCTCCAGCGTCACGCTACCGATCACATGCAGTTCGATAGCCACCCCTTCAAGCGGGCCGCCAGCACTGGCCGCCATGTTGCCGTGGTGGGCGCGGGGCCTGCGGGCCTCTCCTGCGCTCATCGCTTGGCCATGCTGGGCCACCAGGTCACCCTCTTCGAGGCCGAGCAAAAGCCTGGCGGGCTCAACGAGTACGGCATTGCCCGCTACAAGATGACCGACGATTTTGCCCGCAAGGAAGTCGAGTTCCTGCTGGACATTGGCGGCATCGACCTCCAGTACGGCCAGCGTCTGGGCGACAACCTCACTCTCGATACCCTGCGCCAGCAGTACGACAGCGTGTTTCTGGGGTTGGGGCTGGGGGCCAGCCGCACGCTAGGGCTGACCGGCGAAGATGCACAGGGCCTGATGCCCGCCGTGGACTACATCAAGACCCTGCGCCAAACCGATGACCTGAGCACCCTGGCCGTGGCCAAACGCTGCATCGTGATTGGCGCAGGCAATACCGCCATCGATATGGCCACGCAAATGGCGCGTTTGGGGGCCAAGGAGGTCACTCTGGTGTATCGCCGTGGCACTGAGGCGATGTCCGCCACCGACCACGAACAGGAGATTGCCAAGGCCAACGGCGTGCGCATGGTGACCTGGGCCCAGCCGGACGAGATTCTGCTGGATGCCCAAGGGCGAGTGGCAGGCATGCGTTTTGCCCACACCGCAGAGCAGCAAGGCAGCCTCTCCACCACGGGTGAGACCTTCGAGATCGCGGCGGATGCCATTTTCACCGCCATCGGCCAGGGCTTCGAGGGCGACAGCCTACGCGATGCCACCGCCTCCGAACTGGCCCGGGATGGCGAGCGCATCCACGTCAATGAGCTGTTCCAGACCTCATTGACCAACGTTTATGCCGGCGGCGACTGCGTCAAACCCGGCCAGGACCTCACCGTGCAGGCCGTGCAGCACGGCAAGCTGGCCGCCCACGCCATCCATCAAGCGCTCGCCGCCCAGCAGGAGGCCGCATGAACACCACACCTTTCAACACCCTCTCTTTTCCAGGCAAGAAACATAGCGGCGACAGCGTAGTGAACGGCGTCGATCTGTCGGTGAACTTTGCCGGTATCAAAGCCCCCAACCCCTTCTGGCTGGCCTTGGCCCCGCCTACCGACAAAGCCTACAACGTGGTGCGCGCCTATGAAGCGGGCTGGGGCGGCGTGGTATGGAAAACCCTCGGTGAAGAGCCGCCTGCCGTGAACGTCTCCTCCCGCTACTCGGCCCACTACGGCAAAAACCGCGAGGTGATCGGCTTCAACAATATCGAGCTGATTACCGACCGTTCGCTGGAGATCAACCTTCAAGAGATCACCCAGGTGAAGAAGGATTGGCCGGACCGGGCGCTGATCGTTTCCATCATGGTGCCCTGCAACGAGGAGGCCTGGGCGTATATCCTGCCACGGGTGGAAGCCACCGGGGCAGACGGCATCGAGCTCAACCTGGGCTGCCCCCACGGCATGCCGGAACGCGGCATGGGCGCGGCGGTGGGCCAAAACCCGGATTTGATCGAAAAAGTCACCTACTGGTGTAAAAAGCACTACTCCAAGCCGGTCATCGTCAAGCTCACCCCCAACATCACCGATATTCGCGTGGGCGCCCAGGCGGCGCTGCGGGGTGGAGCCGATGCGGTCTCGTTGATCAACACCATCAACTCCATTACCAGCATCGACCTGGACAACATGGTCGCCAAACCCACCGTGGGCCACCAGAGCACCCACGGCGGCTACTGCGGCAGCGCGGTGAAACCCATCGCCCTGAACATGGTGGCAGAAATTGCCCGAGACCCAGCCACGCCCACGCTGCCCATTTCCGGTATTGGCGGAATTTCCACCTGGCGGGATGCGGCGGAATTCATCGCCCTGGGCGCGGGCAGCGTGCAGGTGTGCACCGCGGCCATGCTCAACGGTTTTCGCATTGTTGAAGAGATGAAAGATGGCCTCTCCCGCTGGATGGCGGAAAAAGGCTACGACTCCATCGAAGCGTTTTCCCGCAAGGCGGTGCCGCAAACCACCGACTGGAAGCACCTGGATATCAACTTCAAGACCATCGCCCATATCGACCAGGACCTGTGCATCGAGTGTGGCCGCTGCTATATCGCCTGCGAGGACACCTCTCACCAGTCGATTGCCAAGCTCACCGAGCAGGACGGCGCGCGCCGCTACGAAGTCATCGAAGACGAGTGCGTGGGCTGCAACCTGTGCCAGATCACCTGCCCGGTGGAGAACTGCATCACCATGGTGCCTCAGGAAACCGGCAAGCCCTTCCTCGCCTGGGATGACGACCCGCGCAACCCCTTCCGCGTCGCCTCTTAGTCGCCTGGTTGCTTGATCACCATGCGCCACCACGACCGCCTCTAAGGAGGCGGTCGCATTTTCTGCAACGTGCCGTTCCCTTTTCAACACGCGACAACGCCGCTGCTTGCTGCAATGATGAGAAATTATTGCATATAGCTATATTTCTCAAAGAACAGCTGTGTTTCTCAAAGCTGTGTTCCTCAAAAAAGGGCCTCTCATGAAAGTAACCGCCATCGCCACTGCACTACTGCTGACCAGCGCCGCCGCGAGCGCCGACCAGCGCATTGCCACGTTTGATCTAGGCAGCCTGGATACGCTGGACGCCCTGGGGGTGAGTGAACAGGTGGTGGGCGTGCCCAAAGCCAGTTTACCGAGCTACCTCGAACAGTATGCCGCCGACCGCCACACCGACATCGGCGGCCTGCGCTCCCCCGACATGGAGGCACTGGCAGAGGCCAGCCCGACGTTGATCGTACACACCGGCCGCCAGGCAGAGTGGGCCGACGCGCTGGGCGAAATCGCCCCGCTGTTCGATGCCAGCGTGGCCGGTGAGGCGTATCTTGACTCCATCGAGCGCAACGTGCGTGAACTGGCTAGCCAACTGGCGGTGGAAAACGCGGCCGAAGAGGCCCTGCAGACGCTGAATAGCGAAATCGAGCGCCAGCGGGAAACACTGCAGGATGCCCCGACGACGCTGGTGGTCACCCATAATGGTGGCAACCTGATGCTCAATCAGCACCCGGTGGTTCATGAAGTATTGGGCATTGCTGCCTTGGAGATGCCCGAGAGCGTGACCCCCGAAGTACGCGGCGAACGCACCTTTACGCCGCTTTCCGCTGACGCCATTGCCGAGATCGACCCTGAGATCGTGCTGGTGATCGACCGCAGTGCGGCCATTGGCGACGAGCCCGCAGACGCCGAGCAGCTTCGCCAGCAGTGGGCAGAAGCGGGCACGGACGCCCAGCTGGTGATGCTCACCCCTGCGCTTTGGTACCTCTCTGGCGGCGGCCTGCAGAGCCTGGCCCTGCAAATCGAGGAAGTGGCCAGCGCGCTCAACTAGGCGCTGTCTGAAAAGTCGGCTTGCTGCTTGACCATACAGGCGCAAAACACAGAGCCCCGCCACCGGTTTACGGTGGCGGGGCTCTGTGGCTCATAGAGATAACCTCAGCTTATCAAAACGCTTCCCACTCCTGCTCGGCACTGGCGGCCGCGTTGGGCTTCGGCTTACCCGTAAGCTGGGGGCGCAGCAGCTCGCCGCGGGGCTGTGAAGTAGCCAGCGCGGGCTGACGACGCTCGCTCCCCTGCTCCAGGCGGAATGCCGCCACCACGCCCTCCAGCCGTTCGGCCTGCTCCTCCAGCGAACTGGCCGCCGCAGACGCTTCTTGCACCAGCGCCGCATTCTGCTGGGTGACCTCATCCATCTGAGCGATGGCCTGATTGACCTGCTCGATGCCCGCGCTCTGCTCCTGGGAGGCTGCCGATATTTCATCCATGATGTCGGTGACCCGGCGTACCGACCCGACGACTTCCCGCATGGTGGCACCGGCTTTTTCTACCAGTTGAGAGCCTTCATTGACCTGCGCCGTGGAAGCATCGATCAATCGCTTGATCTCCTTGGCCGCCTCGGCACTGCGGCTGGCCAGGTTGCGTACTTCGCTGGCGACGACCGCGAAACCGCGCCCCTGCTCGCCTGCCCGGGCAGCCTCGACCGAGGCATTGAGCGCCAGAATATTGGTCTGGAAGGCAATCGAGTCGATCACGTTGATGATATCGGCCACCTGCTGGGAGCTCGAAGAAATCCCGTGCATGGTCGAGATGACCTGATCGACCACGTCGCCGCCTTCTACCGCCTTACCCGAAGCATCGTTGGCCAGGGTGCTGGCCTGACGTGCGTTATCGGCGTTCTGCTTCACGGTTTGGGTCAACTGCTCCATGCTGGCGGCGGTTTCCTGCAGGGAGGCTGCCTGCTGCTCGGTGCGCGACGATAAATCCGCGTTGCCCCCGGCAATTTCTCGTGCGCCGATGTAGATCGAGCCGCTGCTGTCGCGCACGGTCGCTACCGTGGCCGCCAGGCCACTCTGCATGCGCTGCATGGCGCTGAACAGCTTGCCAATTTCATTGCTTCCGCGCAGGTCCACGCGGGATGACAGATCGTTTTCGGCAATGCGCTCGAAATGCACCACGGCTTCATCCAGGGGCTTGACGATGGACCTCACCATAGCCATACGCACCAGCACGATGGTCAAAAGCGCAACGATGATCACGGCGATATCGATGTAACCGAACATTTGCACGTCGCGTTCATAGTTGGCCACCAATTGATCACTGTAATCCTCGAGGAAGTCATTGAACGCCATGCTCGATGAGATTAACTCCTGGTTAAGAGAACTAAGGGTTTGCCGTATACTCATCAACTGTACGTAATTACCAGAGGTGACCGCAGCAGCGAGCGGCACAAACCCTTGCTGCATGACCGCATGAAAGTCGGTAATGACGGCATCGGCCAATTCGCCATTGATGTCACGGGGGGACGAAGCCTCGAACTCGGCAAAGTAGCGCTGGGCTGATTGCAAGAAGCCGTCGGCCTCCGCCAGATAGGACTGAGCTTGCTGACGCTGCCCATCCTCAGCCGCTGCGACAGCGTTCATGTAAGCCAACTGAGAAAACCCCACCGAACGTTGAACACGTGCAAGCGGCAACATCTGACCCATCGAAATGGTATCCAGTACTACTAGCGAGCGCGCGCCCCTTTCGCCTGATAAATGAGCGATAAAAGCAACTACCATGATCAATACACCAAAGATGGCCAGTACAACGGTCAGACCTGTTTTTACCGAGATGTTTGCCAATAGCTTGTTCATGTTACCCCCTCGCTGACCAACCAACGTTTGCCAGCCCAGTCGAGAAATCCCTTTCCTTGAATGTGATGCCCGTTACCGAGCCTCAATGCGTTAATCACATTCTGTTGGGAAGTTACCATCTTGACAATAGAGTTCACATTGTTTGACGTTATTGATAACTTGCTAACAACCCTGCTTCTTTTTCGTGCAACTTCGCCAAAACTGCACCATTTCTACGCTGCACCGCATCATCCCTGCCTCCGTCGAGAACAAGACGTCTCTTCGACTCTTATGACTAACCTTTTGAAAAGCTGATATTTCGCAAAAACGACTCAGCCATTTGGCATGTTAGCTGCACAAGACAAGGGGATAGCAAACTGGGCCAACGTGGGCTCGGCGATAAAAAAGATGATCAACAGACAACGGCGTCTGCAACAGCTCCTCAACGGGGCTGATTGCAGGCGCCGTTTTTGTCTCCAAAGGGCAGGAACCGTGTCATGCGCAAAAAAATCTCTTCGTCCCACTCACCGGAACGTCGCCACTTTCTCAAAAGCTCCGCCGCCGTGGTGGGAGGCTCTGCCGTGCTCAGCAGCCTGCCCATGAGCTGGGCTTTTGCCAACGGCGCTTTGGAAACCACGTCGGCCAAACTCGGGTTCATTGCGCTGACGGATGCAGCGCCGCTGTTCGTGGCCGATGAAAAAGGATTTTTTGCCAAGCACGGCATGACCGATGTGGAGGTTCTCAAGCAGTCCTCCTGGGGTACCACCCGAGACAACCTGGTGCTGGGTTCCCAGCGTAACGGGATCGATGGCGCACACATCCTGACGCCCATGCCTTACCTGATCGCCAGCGGTGCCATGACCCCCAACAACATTCCCGTGCCGATGAGCATTCTGGCGCGCCTCAATCTCAACGGGCAGTGCATCTCGGTGGGCGATGAGTACGCCGACCTCAAGGTCGGGCTGGATACCCGTGAGTTTGCCCAGGCTCTGGCGGAAAAGCGCAGTGGAGGCAGCGAAGTCAGCGCTGCCATGACCTTCCCCGGCGGCACCCACGACATGTGGATTCGCTACTGGATGGCCGCCGGGGGCATCGACCCCAACCGCGACATCTCCACCATTACCATTCCCCCCGCCCAGATGGTGGCCAACATGCGGGTGGGCAGTATGGACACCTTCTGCGTGTGCGAGCCCTGGAACCAGCAGTTGATCAACCAGGGCATCGGCTACACCGCCAATACCACCGGCGAGCTGTGGAACGACCACCCGGAAAAAGCCTTCGCCATGCGCAGCGACTACGTCGAAGCCCACCCCAACGCCACCAAAGCGCTGCTGATGGCCATCATGGAAGCGCAAATGTGGTGCGAAGACCCGGCCAACCACGAGGAGATGGCCCAGATCTGCTCACGCCGCCGCTGGATTCATGCGCCTTATGCCGACCTCATTGACCGTATTCAGGGCAATTTCGATTACGGCACCGGGCGCGTCGTGGAAAACCATCCGCACATGATGCGCTACTGGGACAAGCACGCCTCCTACCCCTTCAAGAGCCACGACCTGTGGTTCCTGACCGAGAACAAGCGCTGGGGCTACTTGCCGCAGGACTTCGACAGCGCGGCCTTGATCGAGCAGGTCAACCGCGAAGACCTGTGGCGAGAAGCCGCTCACGCCCTTGGCGTGGCCTCGGCAGACATTCCGGACTCCACCTCTCGCGGCGTCGAAACGCTGTTCGACGGCAAGGTCTTCGACCCGGAAAACCCGCAAGCCTACCTCGATAGCCTGGAGATCAAGGCGCTGGCCTGAGCCAGGCAGCCTGGGAGAGCCTCATGACGACTTCATCAAGAACCAATACGCTGTCTACCCCCATGCCAGGCGTGCACCCTGTGCTGCTACGCCTGCGCGATACCCTGGTCAAAAACGTGCTGCCGCCGGTGGTCGTGCTGGCCATTCTGATCGGCCTATGGGAAGCGCTGTGCTCCCATCCTGGCGCGGCGCTGCCGCCGCCCTCGCAGGTGCTCAACGATACCTGGGAGCTGATCATTCATCCCTTCTACGACTACGGCGGCAACGACAAGGGCATGGGCTGGCAGGTTCTGGCCAGCCTGGAGCGCGTTGCCTATGGCTACCTGCTGGCGGTGGTGGTAGGCATCAGCCTGGGCGTGCTGGTGGGCCAATCGACCTGGGCCCTGCGTGGCCTCGACCCAGTGTTTCAGGTGCTGCGCACCGTGCCTCCGCTGGCCTGGCTGCCGATTTCACTGGCCGGGTTTCAGGACAGCACTCCTTCGGCCATCTTTGTGATTTTCATCACCGCCATCTGGCCCATCATCATCAACACCTCGGTGGGGGTGCGTAATATCCCCGAGGATTACCGCAACGTGGCCCGCGTGATTCGCCTCAACGGCATGGAGTATTTCACCCGTATCATGCTGCCCGCCGCCGCACCCTATATCTTCTCGGGCCTGCGCATTGGAGTAGGGCTTTCCTGGCTGGCCATCGTGGCCGCCGAGATGCTGATTGGCGGCGTGGGCATCGGCTTTTTCATCTGGGACGCCTGGAATGCCTCCATGCTCAGCGACATCGTGCTGGCACTCATCTACGTGGGCATCGTGGGCTTCATTCTTGACCGCATCGTGGCCTTCATCGGCCAGTGCGTGACCCGTGGCACCACCCAAAGCTAACCCAGGAGATTGGATCATGGCTTCACACTATTTAAGCGTCGAGCAGGTGGACATGACCTTTGCCACCAAAGGTGCCACTACCAACGTGCTCAAGGAGATCGACCTGGGCGTCGCCAAGGGTGAGTGCATCTCGATCATTGGCCATTCGGGCTGCGGCAAGTCGACCCTGCTCAACATCATCGCCGGGCTCACCTCCTCGACCTCTGGCGCGGTCATCCTGGATGGCAAGGAGGTCAATGCGCCAGGCCCCGACCGCAGCGTGGTCTTCCAAAACCACTCGTTACTGCCCTGGCTCACGGTGTACGAAAACGTGGCGCTGGCAGTGAACAAGACCTTTGCCCGCCGCAAGACCAAGGCCGAACGCCACGCCTGGATCCTCAAGAATCTGGACATGGTCGGTATGTCCCATGCCCTCGACAAACGCCCTTCAGAGATTTCCGGCGGCATGAAGCAGCGGGTAGGGATCGCCCGCGCTCTGGCCATGGAGCCCAAGGTACTGCTGCTGGATGAGCCGTTTGGCGCCCTGGATGCGCTGACACGCGCCCACCTGCAAGAAGAGGTGATGCGCATTCAGGACGAGCTGGGGAATACCGTCATCATGATCACCCACGATGTGGATGAGGCCGTGCTGCTGTCTGATCGTATCGTGATGCTGACCAACGGCCCCTCGGCGCGCATTGGCGAAATTCTCGACATCGACCTGCCGCGCCCCCGCAACCGTATCACGCTGGCCGACGACCCCCGCTACAACCGCTACCGCCAGGAAGTGCTGCGCTTCCTGTACGAAAAGCAGCGCAAGGTAGAGCACCTGGCCGAACGACGCGAGAAAGCCCCCAGTACTGCCACGGCTAAAAAAGCCCGCGCCTAGTCCTGTAAAACAGCCTGAGGGGTGATCTGAGGGGAGGCCTGGGGATTGGCAAAGTGGTTTTTCAGCGTTTCGCTCAGCGGCACGTTCAGAGTAAGTTCTTTGCCGGGCAACGGCTGCAGGAACCACCGCTCATAAAGCGCCAGCATCTCATCACTTTGATAGATCTGGCGCAGCGCCTGGTTCACCTGCTCGACAAAAGCGTCATCGCCTCGGCGCATCAGCAGCCCCAGCGGCTCCTCCGCCGTTATCGCCTCTTCCGACAGGCGATAGGCCGCGGGGTTGCCGGTTTCTGCCATCATCGTGCTCAGCAGAATGTCATCCATGGCAAACGCCGCCACCCGCTCATGGGTGACCAGGTCAAAAGCCTCCTGAAGCGTTTCCACCGGCACCACCGACAGGTTCAAACGCTGCTCGCGGTTGGCCAGATTGATCTGCCCCACGTTCACCGTTCCGCGCGCCACACTGACGCTGCGCCCCGCCAGATCCTGCAACGTGGCAAACCCATGTTTGGCCAGCGCAACATAGCGCACGGAGACGAAAAAGTGGCTCAGCGAAAAATCCGCACTACGGCGGCGCTCTGCCGTATTCGTACTGGCATTGCATTCGATATCGATCACACCGCTGTTCAATAATTGAACTCGGTTACCCGGGGTACGGAAGACGTATTCGATCTCCAGGTGGGGAAGTGCCAGTTGCTGCTGTAAATGCTCGGCCACCCGCTGACACAGCTCGATGGTATACCCCACCACGCGGCCCTGATCATCCGCATAGGAAAAAGGCGCCGTATCGCCATAGCCAACTCGCAGCGTGCCGGTTTCCCTGAGGCGTTCCAAGGTGTCGATCTCGGCAGCGAACGCCAACGCACTGGCGCCCAAGGAGGCCATCAACCCCACCCACCAGCGCCTGTATCTTCGTGACATGACTCACTCCTTACTCAGCGAATGCTTCCGGGTGTGCCAGAACGGCCTCCAGCTGAGGGCTCATGGGTAGCCCCACCACCTGCTGGTCGGGCGGAATGGGAGACAAGAACCACTTCTCATAAAGCGCCAGCATGTCGCCACTCTGATAGAGCGCGCGTAACGCTTCATTGACCCAGGCTAAAAACTCGGGGTCGTCACGGCGCAACATCAGGCCATACGGTTCGGGGTCACTCAGCGCTTCCGACGAGATATGAAAGCGCTCGGGAGAGGCATCGGACGCCACCAGGCCCGCCAGCAAGATATCGTCCATCACGAACGCAGACGCCTGCTCGGCAGCTACCATGGTGAACGCTTCGTCGTGGGAGCGACTCAGCATGACCGAGATATTGAGGCCTTGCTCCCGGTTCATGGCATTGAGCTGCTCGATATTGAGCGTCCCTGTGGTCGATACGACGCTGCGCCCTGTCAGGTCTTCGATGCGATCCAGCGCATTCTTCGCCAGCGACACATAGCGAGTAGTACTGAAGTAATGGGGATAGGAAAATGCTGCCTGCCGACGCCGCTCTGCGGTATTGGTCGTCACACCACACTCAAGGTCGATATCGCCCTTGCTCAGCAGGATGAAGCGGTTGGCGGGCGTCACCGGCACGAAGGTGACTGCCAGCGCAGGCCCACCCAGCCGAGCGCTGATGCTGTCGACCACTGCTTGGCAAATATCGATGGAGTAGCCGATGGGCCGCCCTTCCACCACGTAGGAGAACGGCTCCTCGTGTTCTCGGTGCCCAATCAGAATGGTGTGATCCTGCTGAATACGCGCAAGCGTCGGGCCTGTCTGGGCGCTGGCCGTGCCCATGGCCAGCAGCAGCAAGCCCATCAACGCGATATACCGCCCGATCACGCTACACGTCATGGCTGGCTCCCATGGTCATGCCGCTACTGAACACCTGATAACGCCCTCGACCCATGGCCTTGGCGGCGTAAAGCGCCACATCGGCACTGCGCAACAGCGTATGGCTGCTTTCGCCATCCCGGGGGGCCAGGGCAATCCCGATGCTGACACCAATCTGGACGCGCTCTCCCTGCAGGTCAAAGGGTTCGCGCAGCGCAGCGACCAGCCGCCCTGCCCGCACACTGGCTTCGTCCAGCGCATGGTGGTGAACAGGCTGGAGAATCGCGAACTCATCGCCTCCCAGGCGCGCCACCAGCTCACGCTCGGCCAACAGCCGCTGTACCCGTCGGCTGGCCTGGACCAGCAGTTCATCCCCGGCGGCATGCCCTAACGTATCGTTGACGGCCTTGAAGCGATCCAGGTCAAAAATCATCACATTGAAGCGCTCGCCTCCCGACAGCTGCGCGACGGCGACCTGCAAGGCCTCGTTGAACTGAACACGGTTAGGCAGCTTGGTCAGCGCATCGTGGTGCGCCAGGTGCTGGAACTTGAGCGCCTCCTCCTTGACCTCAAGCAGCAGCTCGCGCTCGACGACTTTTTTGCGTAACGCTTCAATGGCCTGGGCCATACAGCCAATCTCATCCTGGCGCTGTGTGTAGGGCGTTGCCTGCTCGGTTCGGTTATGGGAAATATGCGTCAACGCCTTGATCAGACGCGGCACGGGCTTGAACAGCTGATGCATCAGCAGGCTCAACAGCAAGGCCGTGGCCAACAGCACGATGCCCAGTGAGGCGACGACTTTCAGCAGAAGCTCGCGGTGCACCTGGTACAGCGTCGCCTTGGTGCCAATGGTGGCAACCGACACCCCCCATAACTCCCCCTGAGGAGACACGATGGGCAATGCGCTGATGAAGTGCTCCTGCTCGCCAAGCCGGGCAAAGCCCACGTACAGCTCACTGCCAGAAGCAGCCAGCGACAGCTCTGGGACGTGGGGGAGTTCGAGCGTGGTCTCTTCACCGTGGTGGGCATCGGCGACCATGGCGAAGCCGCCATCTGGCAAACGTGAAAACAGCCAGACGTTGTGGCGCGTTTGCGCACTCGCCAGCGCCAACACATCCACAGGGCTGAACCCCGTACTGAGCACCGAGTCTTCATCCCCAATGGGCTGTTCGGACACCAGGTGCGTCACTTGGCCTGAGAGGTCCGTGCGTACCGCGACATTCGTGTAGATACGCCGAATCGTGGCGCTCACGATCTGGGCATTCACCAGCGCTTCCCGGGCCCACTGTTCGCGTGCACTGCGCTCCACGATGGCAAAGCCCAGCAAGGCCCCCATGGAGTAGGCAAAGACTACCCCCAGCACCATGAATACCGCCACTTTACCGACCAGCGTCCGGTACCAGGGCAACCGGACGGCTGGCGACGGTGGCTCTTCCGAGCTTGATGGTTTCATATTGGCCGACTCCCCCTCAGCCACGTCTTGCCACATCGCCCATTGCTGATCATCGATCCTGTCAATGGCACGTTAGCGCCACGCCATGCAGAGCGCTCGTTACCTTGTGATGCGCGTGCGCGTTCGTTATTTCTGTCTTCTTTTCGCAAACTACCATTAAAGACGCGCACGAGTAGCTAAAAATTTAAACGTTTCTTGTTACCTGACCACGTCTGATTGGCATGCGGCTTGCTGCATCTTTCTTGACCATGACACGCGACGACGTATCGAAGGGGAAAAAGATGCACCATTCAGACTACCCACTTAGCGAAGTACCCCTCCAAGCTCGGAAAGGGCTACTCTCTACCTCAGCGGTACTGCTTGGCTTTACCTTTTTCACCGCCACCATGTGGGCGGGTGGCTCCCTGGGCCAAGCCTTCCCGATTGGCCAGTTACTGTGGATTATCGTGGCAGGCAACCTGCTACTGGGTATCTACGCAGCAACGCTGGCTTATATCGCCTGCCAGAGCGGCCTGAATGCCGTCCTGATGGGGCGGTTCTGCTTCGGCGAAAAAGGCAGCAAACTCTCTGACATTATCCTCGGCTTCACCCAGATTGGTTGGTACGCCTGGGGAACCGCCACGATAGCCCTGGTGCTGGTACGCACCACGGGGATGCCTGAATGGCTGGAAATCCCCTTGATGGTGCTGTTTGGCTTTGGATTCTGCGTGACCGCCATGATCGGCTATCGAGGCATGGACTGGCTGTCGCGCTTCGCCGTACCCGCCATGATGCTCTTCATCTTGATCAGCCTGTTCACCGGGCTGGTCGATGTGCGCGGCTTTGCAGGATTAAGCCAGCAAACGCCAACGGAAAGTATGAGTGTCGCAGCGGCGATCACCGTGATTATCGGTACCTTCATCAGCGGTGGCACCCAGGCGACCAACTGGAGTCGCTTTGCCAAGACGCCGAAAGTTGCGGTGATCGCAACGCTGGGCGCTTTTTTCATTGGCAATGGATTGATGGTGCTGACCGGTGCCTTGGGCACGATGATTTACCAGCAGGCAGATATCGTCGATGTTCTCATTGCCCAAGGCTTTCTCTCCCTCGCGGTATTGATGCTGTTCCTGAACATATGGACGACCCAGGACAACACGATTTACAACTTCGCCGTGGCGGGATGCAACTTGCTGCGCACCGAAAAGCGCCGCTTGGTCACCGTCAGCGGCGCCGCCATTGGTACCGTGCTGGCGGTAGGTGGCATGTACAACCTGCTCATTCCATTTCTGGTGCTGCTCGGCACGTTTATCCCTCCCATGGGCGGAGTGATCATGGCTGATTTTTGGCTCAAGCACCGAGGCCGCTACCCTGCTTTGGCCTATGCGCAGCTACCCAATTTCAATCGGCGTGGCCTCGCCGCCTATGCCATTGGTGCCGGGGCTGCCTATTTTTCTCCGTTACTACCGCCGCTGGTGGGAGTCGCAGTCGCGGCAGGCAGCTACGCCGTGCTGCTACGTATGAAGCACGCTACGCTGGGTGATAGCTTCCCATCGACGGCCAAACAATAAGTGAGCACCTGTTTATGAACATGCAGATCATCAATGCCCGCCTTCGCCAACGCCCTGGGCTTTATCGGCTGGACATCGAGAACGGCGTCTTCACCGCAATCACCGCTCAGGATGCGCCGCAAACGGCAGGCGAAGGCCAGAGGGATGCGGGCGGCAAACTGCTGTGTGCGCCGTTTATCGAGCCGCATATCCACCTGGATGCGGCCCTGACCGCTGGCGAGCCTCACTGGAACCAGAGCGGCACGCTGTTCGAGGGCATCGAACGCTGGGGGGAGCGTAAACCGTTGCTCGACGAGGCGGACATTCGGGAGCGCGTACTGAAGACCCTCAACCTGTTGATCGGCAACGGCGTGCAGTTCGTGCGCACCCATGCCGACACCAGCGACCCCAGCCTGGTAGGCCTGAAAACCCTTTGCACACTGCGAGACGAGCTGAAGGACAAAATCGACATTCAGGTGGTGGCCTTTCCACAGGATGGCCTGCTCTCTTACCCTGGCGGCGACAAGCTCATGGAAGAGGCGCTGGAGTTTGGCGCCGATGTGGTAGGCGGCATTCCTCACTTCGAGTACACACGAGAGTTGGGCGTGGCGTCCATGAAGCGCGTCATCGAACTGGCCATCAAGTACGACCGCCTGGTGGATGTACACTGCGACGAAATCGATGATCCCAACTCGCGGTTTCTCGAAGTGCTCGCCTGTGAGGCACTGTTTCATGAGCTGGGCAGCCGCGTGACCGCCAGCCACACCACCGCCATGCACTCCTACGACAACGCCTACTGTTCGAAGCTGTTTCTGCTGCTCAAGCGTTCGGGCATCAACTTCATTTCCTGCCCCACCGAGAGCATCCACCTGCAAGGGCGCTTCGACACCTATCCCAAACGGCGCGGCGTGACACGCGTCAAGGAACTCAACGAAGCCGGTATCAACGTCTGTTTTGCCGAAGACTCCATCTTCGACCCCTGGTACTCGCTGGGCAACGGCAAACTGCTGCGAACGCTGGATTTTGGCCTGCATATCTGCCAGATGATGGGCTATCAGGACTTCAGCCAGGCGCTGTCGCTGATCACCGACAACAGCGCCCGCACGCTCAACATCGAGGCACGTTATGGTATCGAGGTGGGCAAACCCGCCAGCTTCAACCTGCTGGATGGAGAAGACGACTACAGCGTGCTACGCAACCAGGGTGACGTACTGCTCTCCGTCCGCCACGGTGACATCATCATGCAGCGGGAGCCCGCACGCATCGTGACGCCACCATGGCTTGGTTAGGGCTTGCGGCAAAAACCATCCACTAAGTGGGAGTGTAAAAACGTTTACTTTATGTCGAGCAAATAGCCATAAAACGCCGTATTGCGCTGCCAGCCCAGTGACTCGTAAAGCGCTTGGGCGCGCTGATTCTCTACCTGTGTCATGAGGATCAAGCGTGCGACTCCATGCTCCTGGGCCAGCCTGGCGGCGGCTTCCATCAACGCTCTGCCGGTGCCTTGCGTGCGCGACGCTGGCTGCACGAAGAGGTCATTGAGCGTCCACCGAGCATTCAGCCCCACGGTGGAAACACCCGGATAGAGCTGCACGAACCCTGTCAGTGAGCCATCGCTCGCCTCACTGACGAGAATGTAGGAGTCGCCCAGCCCCATCCGCAATTCGAGAAACCTCCGTGCAGCCGGCAAGTCGCTGGGCTGTTGGTAAAATTGGCGATAGCCATCGAGCAGCTCACTCAAGGGAGCCAAGTCATCAAACACCGCTGGACGAATCTGGGTCATGTCATTGCCTCGATAGTCATGGAGTAATGCCCCAGTCTGCCGCTATAGTGGTTCCTTAAAAAGAGCCACTTTGCACCCTTTCAGGAGAACCAGTGAAACAGAGCGCCAGCGACAGTGACTGGATCATCGACGCATTGGCCTTGCGCATGCATCAACACGCAACGCGATCACTCAGTCAGCGGCTATACCATCCGCTCAAGGAGTGGGTACGCCAGGGTAAACTCACGGCGGGCCAGCGGCTGCCTTCGTCACGTCACATGTCGGATGCGCTGGGCGTCAGCCGCAATACCGTCCTCGCGGCAACGGACAGGCTGCTGGCCGAGGGGCTGCTGGTGGCACGCCAAGGGGCGGGGCTTTACGTAGCGCAGTTGCCTCGCGTGCTGGATACCGAGACCGCACCGCCTCCAAAGGCCGTTCACTACTCTTCCCGCGGGCGCACCCTATTGGCGCTGAGCAAGACGCTCAGCAACGGCTACCGGGCGTTCTCACCCGGCGTACCCGCCCTGGACCTGTTTCCTGAAGCGCAGTGGCAACGGCTTGTGCGCCAGCATCAGCGCAACGCCGATGTAGCGTGGATGGATTATCAGACCGACGGCGGGCTGGCAGCATTGAAAGTGGCGATCAGCGACTACCTGAGGCTCTCTCGAGCGGTACGCTGCCAGCCTGAACAGGTCATCATCACTAGCAAGCCTTCGAGCTGATCACCCAGCTACTGACCGACCCTGACGACGCGGTCTGGATGGAAGAGCCTGGCTACGGCGGTGCCAAAGCCTGCTTTCTGGCAGCTGGGCTCGATGTCACGCCCGTTCCCGTTGATGCCGATGGGCTCGACCCGGCTCTGGGCGAAAAGAGTGCTCCCGCCCCTCGACTGATCTATACCACCCCCTCCCATCAATACCCCACCGGCGTGACCATGCCCGTCACTCGTCGGTTGGCACTGCTGGACGTCGCCGAACGCTGCGGTGGATGGATCATCGAAGACGATTACGACAGTGAGTTTCGCTATGACACCCCACCGCTCCCATCACTCCAGGGGCTGACCGAGCAGGCGCCGGTCATTTATGTGGGCACGTTCAGCAAAGTCCTGTATCCCGGTTTGCGCCTGGGCTATCTGGTCGCCCCGCCTGAACTCGCTCCCGATGTGTGCCGGGCCCAGGCCCGTTTACATCGAGAGGGTCACTACCCACTCCAGTCGGCACTGGCCGCCTTCATGGCCAGTGGCCACTTCACCCGCCACATCACCCGCATGCGGACGGCCTACCGTCACCGCCAAAGCTGTTTACGCGCCGCCCTGGCCCCCGCCGTTGCGGCAGGTTTACGGTTATCGGAGGGGCATGCTGGCATGCACTTGCTGGCCGAGCTGAGCAGTATCGAGGAGGAAACGGCTCTGGTCAGTCATGCTGCCCAAGCGGGCATTACACTGTCGCCACTGTCACATTACTACCTTTCCGCCAACAAGCGATTCGGTTTGGTGCTTGGCTATGCCAGTGCCAACGAACAGACCCTGGCCTGGGCAGGACAGTGGCTGAGCAACGCGTATCTGGCCCATCAAACCCGCACTCCCGACACGCCACTTTCCCGCGATGGTCACAAGACCAACGTATTCTAGGGGGGCACTCTTGTAGTAGTGTAGCGTTCTTTATACGCTCATTTATAAACCTGATAGAAAGGGAACGGCCGTTCCCCATGGGGTCAAGGTGGCTCAATTGCTCTCTTCACACACAGAATCGCGCGCCTCGGTCTACAAGGCCTGGAGCGTGCATGTCTTCACTGCCAGCGGTGTCTTGCTGGGCACCATGGCGCTGTTGGCGCTGATCGATAACAACCCCGTGGCCTGCCTGCTGTGGCTAGGCGCCGCCATGATGGTAGACGGCCTGGACGGCACCCTGGCGCGCAAGTATGAAGTGAAGACCATTCTGCCCCACTTCGATGGCTCCACGCTGGATATGGTGATCGACTATCTCACCTGGGCATTCATCCCGGCGCTGTTCATCTACTTTTTCGTCGAGCTGCCCACCCACTTCGAACTGCTCTCGGTCTTCATCATCCTGCTCTCCTCCATGTTCTGCTTTTGCAACGTGAACATGAAAAGCCAGGACAACTACTTTGTCGGTTTTCCTGCTGCCTGGAACATCATCGCCGCCTACTTCTACATTCTTGATTTTCCGCCGTTTGTCACCTTCGCGATCATTCTGCTCATGGCGGCCCTCACCGTCACCCGCATGAAGTTTCTGCACCCTTTCCGGGTACGGCAATTCATGCCGCTGAACATCACGGTCACGCTGGTGTGGTGTGTCTGCACGACTTCGCTGATTCTCTCGAACCCCACCCATGCCGCCTGGGCCTTGTGGGGCTGGGTGCTGACATCGGTCTACTTCACCGGCATGTGCCTGTGGCGCACCGCTCGGGAATGGTTTGCCTGATCCTCTGACCACCACGGTACACGACTGATGACGAACGGCTTTATCGCCCCGGATGGGCAACCCCGCTGCCAGTGGTGCGCAGGAGCGCCGGAATTCCTGCCGTACCACGACCAGGAGTGGGGGTTTCCGGTCGATAACGACCAGCGCCTGTTCGAAAAACTTTGCCTGGAAAGCTTTCAGTCGGGGCTCAGCTGGCGCACGATCCTCAATAAGCGCGACAACTTTCGCGCCGCTTTTCACCACTTCGATTTTCATCAGGTAGCCCTCTTTGGCGAACAGGACGTGGAGCGCTTACTGCAAGACGCGGGCATCATTCGTCATCGTGGCAAAATCGAAGCCACCATCAATAACGCCCAGCGCGCCCAGGAGATGGTCGAGCAGGAAGGGTCGCTGGCGGCGTTCTTCTGGCGCTATGAGCCCAGCGACACCGTGGCCCCTCAATCGCAGACCACCTCACCAGAATCCATCGCCATGGCGAAGGAGCTGAAAAAACGCGGCTGGAAATTCTTCGGCCCCACCACGGCGTTCGCCTTTATGCAGGCCATGGGGCTGCTCAACGACCACTCGCTCCACTGCATCACACGCGAACAGGTGGAGCAGGCGCGCAGGCAGTTTCAGCGCCCGGGCTGATTTGCTACGGTCATCATCGCCTACGCCAGGCGAGTAAAGTCCAATAGGCTTTTCTGGCTCTGTGGCTGCAGCACCGCCTCGACCGCTCGCTGCCAATCCTGCCATGCAAACACGCGATAATTCGGCATCTCTAGCTGGCTCAGCAGCTTCCAGATGGCCAGGAACTGATGCTGCCAGGTGTCTGCAGGCATCCTGGCCAAGCTATCGCGCAGATGAAACCTTCTGTAATGAGCGCGAGGTTTGCCATCCAATTGAACAGCCTGCCCCGTCAATAACCCATAGGCGATAAACATCGCACCAGGCGCCATTGACTGCAGAATGTTCGAGGCCACTGGACCGCCCAAGGCGTCAAAGACCACATCGGACACGCGCGCCACATGGGTGATCTGCGACGTATCCTGAAGAGATAGCGTCCGAATACCCAGCTGTTCGAGGCGGGCGGCTCGGCTCTCGGAGCGATATACCCCAATGACTTCACGAGCCCCATGCTGGTAGGCCCACGTTCCCAGGTATTCCGCGCAATTCGAACCCGCGCCAGTGAGCAGCACACGCTTGCCCCTGACAGGCCACATTTCCAGCATCGTCAAGGCTGCCAGGGGATTGATGTAGGCCCGTGCAGCCACAGCATCAGGAATGTCATCCGGGACAGGCACGGCAAACGCAGGGTCACAATCCACAAGCGTCTGCCAAGTGCCTTCACCGCGTAGTGGAAGCACACGTTTTCCGATCAGCGAAGCATACGCTTGAGGTGCCTCCATCACGCGCCCTACGCCTTCGTAGCCCGCAACGGCGGGCAGTGCTATGCGATGCGAGTACGCTCCGTGGATGGGAATCAGGTCAGAGGGATTCACGGGAGCGCACAGCATACTGACCCTGAGCTTATTCGCGCTCAGATCAGGCACCTCAGCCGTTTCCATGTTCAATGTTTCAAGCGGATTACCGAAGGTCCGGTAGGTGAGAGCATGGCAATGCATGGCCAGCTACCTCGACGAGCATATAAATGAAAACAAGCGGATATAAAACTATACCGTCTCATGCGCCTGCACTTCTTCCACCATCTCTGTCGCCATATTCCCGACGGTGCGCACCGCGTCTTCGATGGCGGGAGTGAGCGTAAACGCATAGTTCAGCCGCAGGCACTGGCGGAACTTGCCGGAGGCGGAGAACAGCGAGCCCGGCGCCACGTGGATGGCATGCTGCGCCAGACGCTGATTGAGCTTCACGCAATCCACCGCGGCGGGTAACTCTACCCATAGCAGGAAGCTGCCCTGGGGGTAGCTGATGCCCGAACCAGGCGGGAAGTAGCGCTGCACCCAACCGATCATGACGTCTCGCTGGCGCTGGTATTGCCGGGTCACGTGGCGCAGGTGCCGCTCGTAATGCCCTTTGGCAACGAACTCCGCCACGGCCAGTTGGGGCAGCGTGGCTGAAGCACCGGTGGAGACGTATTTCATGTGCAGCGCCTGATCGCGATAACGCCCCGGCGCCAGCCAGCCCACCCGTAGCCCCGGCCCCACCGTTTTGGAAAAGCCGCTGCACAACATCACGCGGCCATCGTCATCGAAGGATTTCACGGTGCGCGGTCTTGGCAGGCTAAAGGACAAGTCACCGTAAATATCGTCTTCGATAATCGCCACATCGAAACGCTGGGCAAGCTGAAACAGCGCCCGCTTGCGAGCCTCCGGCATGGTGTACCCCAACGGGTTATTGTAGGTGGGCGTGACCTGTATGGCGCGGATCGGCCACTGCTCCAACGCCAGCTCCAGCGCCTCAAGGCTGATGCCCGTTTGCGGATCAGTGGGGATTTCCAATGCCTTCAGACCATTGGCTTTCAAAATCTGCATGGTGCCGTAAAAACTGGGCGAGTCGACGGCCACCACATCGCCGGGCTGTGTCAGCGTGCGCAAGGCAATAGCCAGCGCTTCCTGACAGCCCGTGGTGATCAGCAGATCATCTGGATGCAGCAGGCAGCCAGACGCGACCGCGAGCCTGGCGACTTGCTGGCGCAGCTCGGGACTGCCGCTCAGCTTGTCATAGTTGAAACCATGCAGATCATTGCGACGGTGAAGACCCGCCAAGATTCTGGAGAGCAGGCGCAGCGTCTCGTACTCCAGGTTAGGCACTCCCCGCCCCAACAGCAGCCGCTGATCATCGCGCTGGGTAGCCACGAGCTCCAGCACCTGATCCCATTGAGAGATGTCCAGCGGCCGCTGGGCAGGCCGCGACATGGACGGCAGCACCGAGGGTGCTCGGCTCGGCAGCACGAAGTAACCCGACTTGGGCCGCGACTCGATCAACGCCACATCCATCAGTTGCCGGTAGGCTTCCTGGGCCGTCGAGATACTCACGTCCAGCTCCTGGCACACCGCTCGAATGGAGGGCAGGCGGTCGCCCACACGGTAGATACCGTGCTCGATACGCTCGCGCAGGATAGCGGCGACTTCTTCATAGCGCGTCATGACAATCCCCTTCTTATAGCCCACCCTACCATACAGATGGCGTGCCCAACTGCCATACAGAGGTATAACACGCCCATCTGTATCTTAAAAATAAAAAAACCTATGTCTGTATCAAAAAAACGGCGCCGAATAATCTAGTCCTGCAGCCCATCGCCATGCCCCTGGAGGATTCGCCATGCCACGCTTCAGTCTTGCCCAGCTCCGCTGTCAGCTACGTCTCCAACTGCATCAGTACCGCCACTACCGCCGTAGCCGCCGCCAGCTACTGACCCTGGATGACCGGCTGCTCGAGGATATTGGTATCACCCGCGCCCAGGCAGCCCAAGAAGGCCATAAAGCGTTCTGGAAACATACGTCCCTTGAGGAGACTCCCCATGAAAAGTGCTGACTACTACCTGCTGGACGTCTTTACCGAGCAGCCATTTACCGGCAACCCGCTCGCGGTTTTTCTGGCGTCCGATGAATTGGACACCTCCACCATGCAGGCCTTGGCCAATGAACTGAATCTGGCAGAAACGGTGTTTTTGAGTGCCGCCACGCAACCGAACCACTATCCAATGCGGATTTTCACGCCGACGAGAGAACTCCCGTTTGCAGGCCACCCAACAGTGGGTGCCGCACACTTGCTGGCAGCATTGGAACTCGCCAACCCCGCTCACCCCCTGGTGCTTCACCCACCCATTGGTGCGCTGACGGTTCGCTACGAAAACGGCCAGGCCATGTTCACGACGTCGCAACCAGCCCTACTGGCCGCCAGCCCGATCGACCGGCTGACGGCCGTTGAGCTGCTGGGGCTCGATATCCATCAGGTGATAGGCGACCCCGTCATGGCCTCCCTGGGGCTGCACTTTCATTTGATCGAGCTGGCCGATGTGAAGGCGCTGGAGAGCGTCCATATTTCATCGGCACTTTGGGCCAGTGCCGTGATGACCAGCGAGGCCCCCCAAGTTTATCTTTACGTCATCGAACGACACGAGGCGACCCGCACGGTGATTCGTAGCCGCATGTTCTGCATGCATGCCAGCCTTTGCGAAGACCCCGCAACCGGCAGTGCCGCCGCCGCCCTGACCCACTATCTGGCATCGCTCACCAGCGACGCACTGCATTGCACGATTCATCAAGGCATTGAAATGGGCCGTCCCAGCATCATCGAAACGGCTGCGAATGGCCATCTCGAAGCTGGGCATGTGCAAGTGGGAGGGCACGCCGTTCTGGTGGGCAAGGGAACCATGAGGCTCAATGCCCACTAGGGGGCGGTTTATCAGCCATCGTGGCAGCATGAGCCAGCAGTTCATCTCCTTTATATTCCTCGACGAGATGCGACTTCTGCCAAAGCTTGGCCACCAGTTCCTGAATGAAGCTTCTCACAATGAGCGATGGACGACGCCCAGCCCGAGTCACCACACAAAAAGGTGACGCAATCTCGACCTGGTCCGGCAAGAGCGCTTTGAGCTCCCCTCTCTCTACCCAATGGTTGGCATAATAATGGGGCAAGTTTCCAATAAAATGACCGCTTAGAATAAGCAGCGCCTGCGCCTCCATATTGGAGGCATGGGCACCCACCTTGGCATTGGGAAAGCTTTTCAGTTCTTGCAAATTGGCATAAGGACGAACTACGAAGGGAAACTTGATCACATCAGCAACTGTTAACTGGGCGCTATCATGATGAAAAAGCGGATGCCTTGTTGCACAGTACATCCCGTGTACCTCGGTATAGACCTGCCGATGCTGCAAGCCTTCCATCTGCGCCGTTTCCGGCAAGATACCGAGTTGCACGGCACCATTGGCGATTTCCCCGATCAAGCGGTCAGGACTGCCTACCGTAATATTGAGCCGTGCTTTAGGGTTTTTGCGCAGAAACTCACCAATTACGCCCTGCAGATCAAGATCGATATCCATGATGGTGTTATCCACCACACCCAAGCGCAATGTTCCGTAAACCGCACTACGCAACTCGCTCATCTCGCTGTCAAAATCGTCTACGGATGAAAGCAACATCTTTGCGCGCTCGTATACGATGGCACCCCGCTCAGTCAGCTCAAATCCTTGTCGACCCCGGTGGCATACGGTGAACCCTACCCGCTCCTCGAGTGCCCGAATGTGGAAGCTGATAGCGGATTGACTCATATGCAGCGCTGTTTGTGCACCGGCAAAACCACGATGTTCGGTCACCGCAAGGAAAACGGAAAGGCTCTTGAGATCGGCGGCTGAGAGCTTCATTAGCGTGCCCTACGTTAGTGCAAATCACATCAATAAAATGGGTACGAACATCTAAAGATAACAGTTTTATTGTTGCATAGCGCCTGCTTTACTCAAGGTGTTCTTGTTCAACAGGCCTTCGCCTTTTGATTCGAGTATCACCACTCTGAGGAGCATCCCCATGCAACGCATTCCAACGATTACTGCAGGTCTCCTACTTGGCGTCAGCTTTGCCTCCACTGCCCATAGTGATTTGCTAGAAGACATACGCTCTGATGGTACTTTCACCGTAGGCACGGAAGCACGCTTCGCCCCGTTTGAATATATAGAAGACGGCGAAATCGTCGGCTACTCCGCCGATATCATGGAATACATCATGGAAGAGCTGGAAGGCGTCGAGCTGATCCGTATGGATCTACCTTGGCAAGGTATTTTGCCGGGCCTGGAGCGCGAACGCTTCGACTACGTGATTACCTCGGTCACCGCCACCCCGGAGCGTATGGAGCGCTACCACCTGAGCGCTCCTATTGCCGATGCCACCATGGCCATTCTAAAACGCGCTGGCGAAGAGAACATCAACTCACCTGAAGACCTTGCTGGCAAAGTAGCCGCCGCTCAATCGGGCTCTGCCCAGTTGGCCGCTCTGGAAGCCTTGGCGGCTGAACTTGAAGAGGCAGGTACACCCATTGCCAACATACGAACCTACACAGGCGTCGATGAAGCCTACGCTGAGCTGGGTACCGGTCGTGTCGATGTGGTCATCAACAGCTTGCCCAATCTGCTCGAAGCCGAACGTACTCGTCCAGAGGTATTTGAAGTAGTCGGCACCTTCGGCGATCCGGTCTATTTCAGCTGGGCTGGGCGTAACGACGAAGAAAGCGCTTCGCTGAATGCGTTTATGGATGAGCAAATTCAACGCCTCAATGAAGACGGCACACTCAATGAGCTACAGGAAAAATGGTTCGGTGGCCCGATGGATCTGCCTTTGGAACTGCCAGCGACCGAGTAAGACGGCACGCAGTTCGTATAGCCGATTCGTTTCTCTTTAAGGGTGCACCATGTTTGAGATTCTACTCAACCACTACCCTGTGCTGCTCAAAGGCTTGACCACCACTCTGGTGGTCTCGCTTTCCGCCATCGCGCTGGGGTTGGTACTTGGCGTTTTGCTGGCCTTTGGCTTGACCAGCCGTTACCGCTTGGTACGTTGGCCTTGCGGGCTTTACCGCAGTTTTTGGCGTGGCACCCCCATTTTGTTGCAACTGTTGTTGGTCTATTACTTGCTGCCCGACATCGGTATTGAGATCGCACCCATTTCAGCCGCTATTTTGACGTTAACGCTCAATACAACGGCCTTTCAGGCGGAAATCTTCCGCAGTGGTATCAGCCATATTCCCATAGGGCAGATAGAAGCGGCACGTATGGCAGGCATCTCCATTTGGCAAATACGGCGGCGCATCATCATGCCCCAGGTGTTTCGCCTGACCTTGCCGCCCTTGACCAACGAGATCATCACGATTCTCAAAAACTCGTCGCTGATTTCAGTGATTGCGGTGACGGAGCTCATGCGTGTCAGCGAACAGATCGTGTCGCGTACTTTTCAGCCGCTAGAGACCTACCTTGCTGCGGCCATGCTGTATCTCGCCGTCAATCTTGTACTGGCACGCATCAGTGCTTACCTGGAACGCCGTATGAACGGCGGCCTAGCCACCGAATAGGGGAGTGTCCGTCATGTTCGATATTGCCCTGCTTTGGGAAATGCGCGGCCTGATTCTGCAAGGACTGTGGAATACGCTATGGATATGTTTTTTAGGCTGCTTACTCGCCCTTTCTTGGGGGCTGGTATTAGCGGCGCTACGGCTGGCTAACCCACGCCTTTTCGGATATCCAGTAGCTTGCTACGTGGAGATATGCCGTGGCACACCGTTACTTATTCTGCTGTTTTTGCTCTATTACGGCGGCCCCAGTGTTGGTCTGAGGCTTGATGCCGAAGTTGCCGGTGTCTTCGGTATTGGGCTGTATGGCGCAGGCTACTTCGCGGAAATTTACCGTGGTGGCTTCAAATCCATTCCCAAAGGCCAACTGGAGGCAGCGCGAATGCTCGGCATCTCCCCTTGGCACGCGCTAATACGCATTCAGATTCCTCAAATGGCCCGCCTGATCGTACCGCCAAGCACCAACCAGCTGATCATCCTGGTGAAAGAGTCTGCTCTGATTTCGATCATTTCAGTGGATGATCTGACCAAAAACGCTACCACGATCGTCAATCAGACGTTCCAGGTCATCGAACCCTACTTGGCGGTTGCATTGCTTTACTGGCTAATGATTGAACTGGTCGCCCGAGGTGGCTATGCGCTGGAAAAACGCTTGGCCAATCGTCGACCACGCCACACCTTTCACAAGAGCTCTCACAAGAACGCCCACAAGGACCCTGCCCATGCCAACGGCTGAGACCCTCTCGATACCTTCGCCTAGCCCTCGCAAAGCTATTGTCGAGGCTCACGGTATCAGTAAGCAGTTTGGCGAGCTGGAAGTGCTGTCCAACATCGACTTCAGCCTTGCGCCTTCCGAAGTGGTCTGTGTGATAGGCCCTTCCGGTTCTGGTAAATCCACCCTGCTGCGCTGTCTGGCTTTTTTGGAGCCCTACGATCACGGCAGCGTCTATATCGACGGCCAATTATTGGGCTATGAGGATCGTAGCGGCAAGCGTGTGCGCACCAGCGAAAGGCGCGTGGACGAAGTGCGCGCCCCAGTGGGCATGGTGTTCCAGCACTTTCATCTATGGCCCCACCGCACGGCACTTGAGAACGTCACCGAAGCGTTGCGTCTGGTCAATGGGCTGTCTCGCAGCGATGCTGATGTAGCTGGCATGACCATGCTCGAACAGGTGGGCCTTGCTGACCGCGCAGGGCACTTTCCAGAAAGTCTCTCCGGTGGCCAGAAGCAGCGCGTGGCCATTGCCCGAGCCCTGGCCATGAAGCCCCGCGTCATGTTCTTCGATGAACCCACGTCGGCGCTTGACCCTGAATTGGTCGGCGAAGTGCTGGATGTCATGAAAGCGCTTGCCGCAGACGGCATGACCATGGTGATTGTTACCCACGAAATGGGCTTTGCCGCCAAAGTTGCTGATCGCGTGATTTTTATGGATCAAGGTCGCGTAGTAGAGAGCGGCCCTCCCAACACGCTATTCCGTCAACCCAAAAGCGAACGCCTTCAACAGTTTCTCAACACCTGGCGCGAGCGCCATATCGACTGATTCTGCCACCGAAACATCGTTCACTCCCCTGGAGCATCACATGAACTCTGATACACGCTTTGACCACGCCCGCATCGAGCAACTGCCGCGCAGTAACAGCGAACCTTGCGGCCATAACCACAGCCTTGAAAACCCCATCTCCCCTGATGGTACGCCAGTGTTAGGCAAACGTTACGAAGTCGCCGCCCGTGGCGGGCGAGCGGTACGTTTAAAGGCTGGGCAAACCATCCGTATCATCAATACGCACGGCACCCAAGTGTGTGATACCTGGGCGTTCAGCACCGATAACATCAACGAGTTCATGTCCTGGGAGCACGGCCGTGCCTGGCTGAGCGCGCTTATTCCCCAGGTAGGCGACCCACTGATCAGCAATCGTCGCCGTCCGATCATGACCCTTACCGCCGACACCTCACCAGGCATTCACGATACGCTGATGGCCGCCTGCGACCTGTTCCGCTATATGACTCTGGGTGTCGAGGGCTATCACGACAGCTGCGCCGATAACCTGAGGTTAGCCATGAAAGCCATCGGCGTAGATGTCCCCGAGGTGCCCCAGCCGCTCAATTTATGGATGAACATTCCCGTGAATGCGCAGATGAAGGTCGACTGGTGCCCACCCGTTTCAAAAGCTGGCGACTATGTCGAGCTGCGCGCTGAGATGGACTGTATTGTCGCAATGTCCGCCTGCCCGCAAGACATCATTCCCATCAACGGTGCAGACTGTGTGCCTGTCGAGGTACATTTCGAAGTCTACGAATAACAAATCCGTCAGGAGAGCCCCATGCAAAGCCATACCCCGTATCCAGCTGACCGCGCATTGGTCGACATCAAGGCGATAGCAGGCGCAGTCGACCCAGAGCGTTTAGCCAATGACTTGGCAACGGTGGCCAAATTTGGTGCTCGTTCAGATGGTGGTGTGGCGCGCCTTGCGCTCGACGATAACGATACCAGGGCCAGGCTTTGGCTCATTGAGCAGGCCAGTGCACTGGGGGCAACGGCAAGCGTGGACGCCATCGGCAACGTGTTTCTCGACGTACCCGGTAGCGACCCTACGCTCGATCCCGTCGTCACGGGAAGTCACTTGGACAGCCAGCCGACCGGCGGCAAGTACGATGGGGCGCTGGGCGTGCTGTCCGGGCTGGAGGCGCTTCGCGCGCTAAAACGAGCGGGGTTTGCTCCACGCCGCCCGCTATCACTGGTGAGCTGGACCAATGAAGAAGGCGCGCGCTTCTCACCAGGCACCTCCGGTTCCGCAGTCTTTTGTGGTGTACGTAGCCTGGAGGAAACGCGCTCAGTCAAAGACAGTGAAGGCGTAAGCCTTGGGCATGCTTTGGATACTTGCCTGGCAGAACTGGACGCCGCCGGTGTACCGCGCCGCCCTTTGGCAACGCCCATGCACTCCTTTCTGGAATTGCATATTGAGCAAGGCCCCATTCTGGAGCGCAGCGGTGCTGCAGTGGGCGTTGTCGAAGGTATTCAAGGCGTCAGTTGGTTTGAAGTCACGGTCATTGGAAACGCTAACCACGCAGGCACCACCCCGCGTGCCATGCGCCGCGATGCGCTAGAGGGCGCCTGCGCACTGGCCACGGCATTACGAGAAAGCGCGAAAGACAGCGAAGACCGAGTACGCTTTACCATTGGCAAGTTCGCCGTTGGCCCTGGTTCGGTGAATACCATTCCCGACCAAGTGACCTTCAGTATCGACTTACGCCACCCAGAAGCGGCCACGCTAAAAGCACTGGAAGCCGAATTCAATCAGCTCGCTCAGCAAACCTGGGCGGGTTGCCAAGCCACTCTGACACCGATATCGCGCGTCGAGCCCGTCGCCTTTCCCACGACACTCACCGCCTTGCTTGATAACACAGCAAACGCACTGGGCATGGCTGCGCCACGTTTGGTATCAGGAGCCTTTCACGACGCCATTCATCTCGCCAGGCACTGCCAGACGGCCATGCTGTTTGTACCCTGCCGCGATGGCCTGAGCCATCACCCCGATGAGCACACCAACCTCGACGACGCTGTCGCAGGCACTCAGTTACTGGCCGCCAGCCTGGCGAGCTTGAGCCAATAAGGAGAGCGACATGGCAAAAGGCACCCGTGGCACTCGCCGCAATGCCGCCACCGGCGAAAGCTACCTACCACACCAGGAGCCACGCTATCGTGAAATAGCCAGCTTCTTACGTGCGCCGCTAGCCGACTCATTGGCTGAACTTGATATTGCACTGGTAGGCATTCCTTTTGATGGCGGCGTCAGCAATCGTCCCGGCACCCGCCATGGACCTCGTGAAATTCGCAATCAATCAAGCATGATGCGAAGCTTGCACCATATTACCCGCCAGGATCCCATGGCTCAGGCGCGAATTGCTGACATCGGCGACGTTCGCTTTTCATCGATTTACGACCTTGAGCAGGTCTCTAACGATATTGCCGATCATTATTCCGCTATTCGTCGTGCGGGCGTTATGCCGCTCAGTATTGGTGGCGACCACTCGATCACCTATCCCATTCTGCGGGGCTTAGCGGCCGATGGCCCAGTAGGACTGATCCATATCGATGCCCAT
This sequence comes from Vreelandella hamiltonii, assembly GCF_014651795.1. Taxonomy (NCBI): domain Bacteria; kingdom Pseudomonadati; phylum Pseudomonadota; class Gammaproteobacteria; order Oceanospirillales; family Halomonadaceae; genus Vreelandella; species Vreelandella hamiltonii. The sequence continues at coordinate 118,960 of NZ_BMXO01000007.1, forward strand.
ACCGACACCTGGGATGAATTTCAGGGCTCCAAATTTCACCACGGAGGCCCCTTCCGGCTCGCCTGTGAGCACGGTTTGATTGACCCTAAACGCACGGTGCAGATCGGTATTCGCGGCGCACAAAACACCACCCAAGGCTGGGACTACTCCGATGCAACTGGCATGCGGGTGATGTTTATGGAGGAAGTGGATGCACTGGGTATTGAAGCGGTTATCAGCGAGGCTAAGCGCGTGGTGGGAGGTGGCCCGGTCTACCTCTCCTTCGATATCGACAGCATCGACCCCGCGTTCGCGCCTGGCACCGGTACACCAGAAGTCGGCGGACTTACCAGCCTGCAGGCACTCAAACTGGTGCGAGGTTTTCGCGGCCTACCACTGATCGGTGCCGATGTGGTGGAAGTCTCTCCACCGTTTGATCACACGGGAAATACAGCACTGCTGGGAGCGACCATCATGTATGAGCTGCTGTGCTTGATGGCTGAGCAGGTGGCAACTGGTGAAGGGCACACACGATGACGCTTTAGCCATCGGCAACTTGGCGAAGCGTCATTACGCGGGTGCTACAAACAAGGTGGATTACCACCATTAATCGCCGGCACAATCTCAAGAACGCCTAATAAGTCGCTGCCTTCCACCCCGCGCGGCGCCAACACCATCACGCCCGCTTCCGGCAGGCTGGTGCCGGAGAGGACACTTCCGAAAATCATTTGAGCCGGAGTACGGTGGCCCACGAGTACACGATTTTTTCCCGGCGCCATTGGCTCACTAAACAGACGCCGATGTTCAGACAGAACCCAGTCAAGACGACCGCGGGAATAATCATCCGCGAGCAGGCTATCGGTCACGCTCACTCTCTCGACACCGAACGCCAGTTCAGCGGTATCACGCGCACGGTACACCGGGCCAGACAGAATAGGTTCCTCGACCGGAATGCCCAGCTCCTCGATCCGTTTACCTAGCTCAACCGCCTGTTCGCGGCCCATTGATGAGATATTGCGCTGCCCCTCTCGCCCGGCGCTATCGTTATAGGTATCGCACTGCTGACCAGAGGTATCGGCATGGCGGATATACATCACCAGCCCGCCTTCACGAAGGCGTTCCAACAGTGCTGTGCCCTCGTCGGATTCAATGCTGAATGCCCGAACGGCTGGCTGAGCATAAGCACCTTGAGCACCGACACTGCTCACAGCCAGTATCGCGAGAAGCCCAAGCAGAATTCTTGCCATTGGAACATGCCCCCTTGTTTTGGGATCACGGTACGTCACACCCGAACATCGTGACGTACTCCTCAAGCCGTCAGCCCAATTCCTCTCAAAATCACCGAGGTCACCGACTGCACGGCTTTTTCGAACTGCAGGTCGTCCAGCGGTTTATCGTCGTTGAGCAGGTAGATCTGGTAGTCGAAGTCGGCGTAGTGCTGGGTAGAGGCCCAGATCATGTAGAGCAGGTACGAAGGCTCGACGGGGTTTATTTGGCCGGAGTCGATCCACTCGCGGATTTTCGACTCTTTCAGCTTGGCCCATTCATAGAGGTTGTCGCGCAGCCGCTCCTTGAGAATTGGGGCGCCCTGCATCACTTCGGCCGCCCATATCTTGGAACCGTGGGCGCGGTAGCGGGAATGATTCATTTTGGCGCGAATGTAGGTGGAGAGAACCACCCGTGGGTCGTCGTACAGCTCGAAGCAGAGCGCGTCCTGCTTCCACACCTCCAGCAGCGCCAGCAGCACCTCCTGGTAGAGCGCCTTCTTGGTCGAGAAATAGTAGTGCACGTTGGACTTTGGCAGGTCGGCCAACTGGGCAATGTCGCCCATGGAGGCACCGGCGTAGCCTTTTTCGGCAAACAGCTGCTCCGCCGCTTGAAGGATTTTCTTGACGTTGGTTTGCCGTATTTCGTCCTGTGTTCTCGCCACGCTGATGTCCCTTTGCAACCGTCCGCTCAGAGAGTGTTTACAAACTACTGCGCTAGGCCATGCGGCGTTGAAACCAACCTCAAAATGCTCATTTACACCTCGTAAACTGCGCTTTTTCGGCTGATTTCGCCTTGCCTGGCCGTCCCTCGTGACATTTGTAAACACCCTCTCACAATACGCACCAAAAACTGCACCACCGCCCCACGAGGATGCAAGGCGGTGGTGCAGAGAAGATGGCGTAGTTAGCGCATCGCGTCAACGCTGGTTGGTGGGAAACGAGAACTCCGCCCGAGTGGCTTCGCTGACGGAGGGCCAGCGTTGGGAAACCGCTTTGCGGCGGGTGTAGAAGCGCACCGAGTCTGGGCCGTAGGCGTGGAGGTCGCCAAACAGAGAGCGCTTCCAGCCGCCAAAGCTGTGGTAGGCCACCGGCACGGGCAGCGGTACGTTGACCCCTACCATGCCCACTTCGATACCGTCGGTGAAGCGGCGGGCGGCTTCGCCATCGCGGGTGAACAGGCAGGTGCCGTTGCCGTATTCGTGGTCGTTGATCAGCTGCATGGCGTCGTCCAGGCTGCCGACCCGCACCACGCAGAGTACCGGCCCGAAGATCTCTTCCTGGTAAATGCGCATCTCCGCAGTGACGTGATCGAACAGACAGCCACCGACGAAATAGCCCTCCTCATGGCCAGCCACGCTCAGGCCGCGCCCATCCGCCACGAGCGAAGCGCCAGCGTTAACGCCGTCTTCGATAAACCCAAGCACTTTATCGCGATGTTCAGCGGTGACCAGCGGGCCCATATCGAGGCCTTTATCGGTACCGGGGCCCACCTTCAACTGGGCGATCTTGGGCAGCATGGTGTCGACCAGACGGTCGGCGGTTTCATCCCCCACGCACACCGCCACCGAAATCGCCATGCAGCGCTCGCCGCAGCTGCCGTAGGCGGCACCCATCAGTGTGTTGGCGGCGTTTTCCAGGTCGGCGTCCGGCAGAATCACCGCGTGGTTTTTAGCGCCACCCAGCGCCTGAACGCGCTTACCTGCCGCCGAGCCACGGGAGTAGATCGCCTCTGCCACGGGGGTAGAGCCCACGAACGAAATGGCTTTCACGGCCTTGGCATCCAGCAGGGTTTCCACCGCTTCGCGACCGCCATGCACCACGTTCATCACGCCTTTGGGCAGCCCGGCCTCCTGCAACAGCTCGGCCACGGCCATGGCGGCCGACGGGTCTTTTTCGGAGGGCTTGAGGATAAAGGTATTACCGCAGGCAATCGCCATGGGGTACATCCACAGCGGCACCATGGCGGGAAAGTTGAACGGCGTAATGCCCGCCACCACGCCCAGCGGCTGGAAGTTGGACCAGGCATCGATTCCCGGCCCCACGTTGTGGGAGTACTCGCCTTTCAGCAGCTCCGGCACGCCACAGGCGTATTCGACGTTTTCAATGCCACGCTTCAACTCGCCCATGGCATCTTCCACCGTCTTGCCATGCTCTTCGCTGACCAGCTGCACCAGGCGGTCGGCGTGCTCTTCCAGCAGTTGCTTGAAGCGGTACATGACCTGGGCACGCTTGGCGGGCGGCGTATCACGCCAGGCAGGAAACGCCGCCTGAGCCGCAGCAATGGCTCGCTCCACATCCGCTGCGCTGGCATCCGCCACTTGGCGAACCACCTTGCCCGTGGAAGGGTTGGTCACGTCCAGCGTACGCTGGCTTTCCACCAGCTCACCATTAATCAGGTGGGAAACAACACTCATCATGAAACTCCGAAACAGGGTGGGCCTGGGTTATGCCAGGGAATCCAGGGTACTGGCGACGGCATCGAACAAACGCTCAAGCTCGGCTTCCGTGGTGCCAAAGGGAGGGCCGAACTGCAGGGTGTCGCCGCCGTAGCGCACGTAAAAACCGGCTTCCCACAACGCCATATGGGCATCGCGGGGGCGAATCGTCGGGTCGCCGTTACGCGGCGCAAGCTGCAGGGCACCGGCCAGGCCGTAGTTGCGAATATCGACGATATGTTGGCGGCCTTTCAGGGCGTGCAACTTCTGCTCGAACACCGGGGCAATCGCACTGACCTGCGCGGGGAAGTCCTCACGCTCGAACAGTTCCAGCGCCGCCAGGCCAGCGGCACAGGCCACGGGGTGAGCGCTGTAGGTGTAACCATGGGGAAACTCGATGGCATGCTGCGGGCCACCGGCGTGCATGAAGGTGTCGAAAATCTCCCGAGAGGCGATCACGGCCCCCATGGGCACCGCCCCATTGGTGATCTGTTTGGCCACGTTCATGATATCCGGCGTGACGCCAAACGCTTCGGCACCGGTGGTGGCGCCGCTGCGGCCAAAGGCGGTAATGACTTCATCGAAAATCAGCAGAATATCGTGGGCGGTGCAGATTTCCCGCAGCCGGTTCAAGTAGCCCTTGGGCGGCACGATCACCCCCGCCGAGCCCGACATGGGCTCCACGATCACCGCCGCAATGGTAGAAGCATCGTGCAGGGCGATTTGATCCAGCAGCGCATCGGCCAGCTCAGCGCCGGTTTCCGCTTGGCCACGGGTATAGGCATGGCCCGCTTGCAGCGTATGGGGCAGGTGCGTCACGTCCATCAACTGGCCGTAGTGCTTGCGGTTACCGCCAATGCCCCCCAGGCTGGTGCCGCCGATATTCACCCCGTGGTAGCCCTTGGCGCGGCCGATCATGCGGGTTTTTTCCGGCTTACCTTTTAACCGCCAATACGCCTTGGCCATCTTGACCGAGGTATCGGCGGCTTCTGAGCCGGAGTTGGTGAAAAACACGTGATCCAGCCCAGCAGGCGTTAAGCTGGCGACCTTTTCCGCTAATTTGAACGCCAGCGGATGGCCTATCTGAAAGCCGGGGGCAAAATCCAGCGTGCCCAACTGCGCCGCTACCGCTTTTTGAATCTCTTCCCGGTTATGGCCCGCCCCGCAGGTCCACAGGCCAGAAAGCGAATCGAACAGCTTGCGCCCCTGGTCATCGATGTAATAACGCCCTTCGGCGCCCGCAATCATGCGCGGGTTGGCGCGGAAATCGCGGTTCGCGCTGAACGGCATCCAGAAATGCTGGTTGAGGGCGGTGCCTGATCCAGGCTGCTCAGCCGTCTTTTCCGCTGACTGGGCGGTTGTTTTACTTTTTAAACCAAACATAGTGTCCAGCTCCGTCGCTATGAGACATGCCCTCAGCATGCGCCACCCACTACGTTTATAAAATCATGCTTTTCTTTCGCTCACGTTAGAAAACTCATACGTAATAGAGTATCAAACAGCGCCTACCCATCTTGACGGGACGATTCAAAGCGCCTAATTCTTATATTTATACGAATAAATACAACAAATCAGTGGAACACGCCTCAGTTGCACTCACTTAGCGAATGCGCTCACTAGCGCTGTCGCTGGCTGCGTGCACTGCCATCAATGCTCACAATTTCAATATAAACAAAGGGCTACCTTGCTATGAAATACTTAACTCCCTTAAAGCTGTCTCTATATGGCGGCATGCTCTTCAGCTTTATCATGCTGGAAAGCCCCCTCATTATGCTGGCCAACCGTATAGAGCCCACGGTGATGGGTCTCCCCTTTCTGCTGGTGTGGAACTTGTTCTGGTGGTTCGTATTAACGGCGCTGTTTTTGGTGGCTTATTTCACCAACTGGGGCAGCCCCGAGCCTTCCACTATCCACGCCACTCAGCAGCGGTAAGAAAAGGGGGTCACCATGACCGGCAGCTTAATCATCATTGCAGCGTTTATGATCATTCCCTTGATGGTGGGGGTTTTATCCGCTCGTCAATCACAAGAAACCAGCGAGGATTTTTTCGTTCAGGGCCGTGCCATGGGCAGTATCGCGGTCTTCTTCACCGTCGCGGCCACCTGGTGGAGCGCGTTTGCGTTCCTCGGCTCTAATGCCACCTTCTATACCAACGGGCCGGTATTTCTGACGGCATTAGCCTGGAACCTCCTATTTGGTTTCATGTATTACTGGATAGGCAAACGGGTGTGGTTTTTAGGCAAACGATTCAACTATTTAACGCCTTCAGACTTGATCGGTGATTTTTATAACAGCGAAGCGCTGCGTATTACCGTGGCGGCGATTACGCTGATTTTCACCGTACCTTATTTGCAGATCCAGCTAACCGGCGGCGCATACTTAATCGAAGTCGCCTCCGGCGGGCTGATTCCTTTCTGGCTAGCGGCCCTGCTTTTCTACTTCATCATCATTATCTATGTGTGGATTGGCGGCATTCGCGCCATTGCCTGGACCGACGTGATCTATGGCGCGCTGCTGTTCTTCGGCATGCTCTATGCAGGCTATTACATCTCGACCCAGGTGGGTGGCCCAACGGCGCTGTTCGGCCAGCTTCAACAAAGCTCCCCCGAGCATCTCACCATGCCAGGGCCGAACGGCACGATGGGCTACCCCATGTGGTTCTCTCTGTTTGCCATTACCGCTATCGGGGCCTTCATGGGCCCACAAATCTGGCTGCGCATGTACTCGGTCAAACACGGCAAGCTGTTCAACTTGATGCCGTTCTTGCTGGGATTGGCGGCCTTTGCCTATGTCGGCTCGGTTCTCTCCGGCTATTCGGGCGTACTGCTCGAGCCCAACATCGCCAATCCTGACCAGATTCTGCCCATCATGCTCATGGAGTATGCGCCTTACCTGCTCGCGTCGCTGATCATGGCGGCGGGCGCTTCGGCAGCCATGTCCACGGCCAACTCGCAGATTCACGCGGTATCCACCGTGGTAACGATGGATATCTACAAACGCTACGTGAACCGCGATGCCACCCAGGCACACATCGTCTACATCGGCCGTCTCTCGTTGGTGGGCTTCTCTTTGGCCGCTTACGTCATGGCGCTGACCGTGCCGGGCGTACTGGTCACCATTGGCATTGCAGCACTGGCGGGCACAGCCCAGTTGATCATTCCCACCCTCGGTGCCATCACCTGGAAAAAAGCCCATCCCACGGCCGCACTGGTGGGCTTGTGGGCGGGGGTGGCGTGTGTCCTGCTCATGACCTTTGGCCCGCTAAGCGCCCCCTTTGGCTACCACGCCGGGGTCTGGGGCTTGCTGCTGAATGCAGCGCTGTTCGTAGGGCTCAGCCACGTGCTGAACCGCCGCGATACCGCCGTCGTGGAACGCTTTACCCAAGCACGCCATGACTACGATGCCGAGTATCACCCAGAGCGCTTGCCCGCCTACACCCAGGCAGTATCTACCAGCGCTCATCGCAAATAAGGAGTGGGTCGATGACTCAAGCCCCTGCTGCCGCGCCGCGCAGACCCAAGCTCGCCGAGCTGATCAGTGACGACATCAAGCGCTGGATAGCCGCAGAGTCGCTGGGGGAAGGCGACCGGCTACCCAACGAAAAAGCGCTGATGGAGCTTTACGGAAGCGCCAAGGGCACCGTGCGCGAAGCGCTCAAGATTCTCGAAGTCGAGGGGCTCATCACGTTGAAGACCGGGCCCAAAGGGGGCGCGGTCATCAATCAGCCGAGCATGGAGCCTGCCAGCCGCATGCTGCGTAACTTCCTGCACTTCCAGCAGTTGGATGGCAAGCAGGTGTACCAGCTACGCAAACTGCTGGAAGTCGAGCTGGCCGCTTCGGTCGTGGGACGACTCACCGAACATGACTTCCAGCAGCTGGAAGCCAACATGGCGGCCTGCGCCTGCTGCGCCAGTGATGAAGACGACCACCGGCACCAGCGTTTTCTGGAGCTGGAGTTTCATCAACGGTTGGCCCATGCCTGCCCAAACCCCCTGCTCGCCTTCATGTGCCAGTTTCTGAACGACATGTTGCGCGATCTCGTGGTGATCAAAAAAGCCTACGTGCCCGAACGCAAGCAGTTCGATCACGCCAACCAGGATTACCACCGCCAACTGGTGGACGCCTACCGCGCGGAAGATACCCCGCGTGTGCGACGCATCATGGCCGAGCACATGGCCGATGCCGAGCACCACATGAGCGCACTGGAAACGGAAATGGCCGCCCAGATGCTGGTCAGCACCGCACTAACGAATAACTCGCACCATCGATCCAAGCTGCACGATCTGCCAACGGAATATACCGCCGTTTGATTCGGCGAGGAGACATGAGATGAACACCTACGTTACCCCCAACCACCGCACCGACCTACGTACCGACAGCGACCGCCTTTGGGCGTCGCTCATGGAGATGGCCAAACTAGGGGCCACGCCCAAGGGCGGCGTGAACCGTCAGGCGTTGACCGACCTGGAGCGCCAGGGCCGCGACCTGTTCATTCAGTGGTGCCGTGCCGAGGGCTGCACGATCCGCATTGATAATATCGGCAACATCTTTGCCCGCCGGGAAGGCAGCGACCCCAGTGCCAAGACAGTCATGGCGGGCAGCCATCTGGATACCCAACCCACCGGCGGCAAATACGACGGCTGCTTCGGTGTCATGTCGGGCCTTGAAGTCATTCGCACGCTCAACCAGCACAACATCACCACGCGCTCGCCCATCGAAGTGGTCGCCTGGACCAATGAAGAGGGCTGCCGCTTTCCTCCCTGCATGATGGGCTCTGGCGTCTTTACCGGCGAGCTGGCGTTCGATGCCATGATGGCGCGCACCGACGCCGAAGGCATCACGGTGAGCGACGCTCTGGATGCCATTCACTATCGTGGCCAGGATGAGGTGTCGCCGGACGAGATCAAGGCGTATTTCGAGCCTCATATCGAACAAGGCCCCATTCTCGAAGATACCGAGACCACCATTGGCGTGGTCATCGGCGGGCTTGGGCAGAAGTGGTTCGACTTGACCCTGACCGGGCTCGAAGCCCATGCAGGCCCCACGCCCATGAACCTGCGCCGGGATGCCATGATGGGCGCGGCAGAAGTCACCCAGGCACTCAACCGGATTGCCCATGAGCATCAACCCCACGGGCGCGGCACGGTGGGCTGCATGACGCTGCACCCGGGCTCACGCAACGTGATTCCCGGCCAGGTCAAGATGACCCTGGACATGCGCCACTGGGAACCCGAGGCCCTCATTACCATGGGGCAGGCCGTGGCCAGCGCCGTGGAAGAGATCTGCCAACGTCACGGGCTGGAGTACGAACTGACCCCGACGGCCGATTTTGCCCCTGAGCATTTCGATCAGGCATGCGTGAATAGCGTACGCCAGGCCGCTGAAAAGCTGCAGCTATCACACATGGATATCATCAGCGGCGCAGGCCACGACGCGATGTTCATTGGCCGTGTTGCCCCCGCCGCGATGATCTTCATTCCCTGCAAGGATGGCATCAGCCACAACGAGATCGAAAGCGCCACGCCCGAACACGTTCACGCAGGCTGTAACGTGCTGCTGCACGCCATGCTGGAAGCGGCAGGTATTGAGGATGGCGAATAGCATGGCAGACACCTTAGCAACCCTGACGGCCGTGGACGCTCTGGCGCGCTTCAGAGAGGGATCGCTCTCGCCGGAGACGCTGGTGGAGGACTGCCTGGCCCGCATCGAACGAGATAACCCCAGGGTCAATGCCTTCAGCTGTGTCAATAGAGAACAGGCCCGCCAATTAGCCGCCGAGTCCACTCGGCGCTGGCAGGCCGGGGCGCCCTGCGGGCCGCTGGACGGGATTCCCGTGACCATCAAGGACCTGACCTTGACCAAAGGGCTGCCGACTCGGCTGGGGTCGACGACCACGGCACCGGATGGCCCCTGGGAGATAGACGCGCCCATCAGCCGCCACCTGCGCAATGCCGGGGCCATCGTGATCGGCAAAACCACCTCGCCCGAGTTTGGCTGGAAAGGCGTCACCGACAACCCGCTGCACGGTATTACCCGCAACCCATGGAACACTGATCTCACACCCGGCGGGTCATCCGGCGGTGCGGGGGCGGCCGCGGCGCTGAACCTGGGCCTGCTTCATCAGGGCAGCGACGCAGGCGGCTCCATTCGTATTCCCTGCAGCTTTACCGGCACCTTTGGCATCAAGCCCACCTTTGGCTGGGTCCCCCAGTGGCCCGCCAGCGCCATGAGCACCCTGTCGCATCTGGGCCCCATGACGCGCACAGCAAGGGACAGCGCCCTGATGCTGAGCGTGATGGCCCAGCCGGATGCTCGGGATGGCTACGCTGGCAACCCCAGCGGGCCCGACTGGCTTACGCCCCCTCCGGCCAGCCTGCAGGGTTGGCGCATCGCCTTTAGCGCCAATCTCGGCTACGTAGACGTCGCGCCGGATATCGCCCAGCGCGTTGAAGAAGCCGTCGGTTACCTGGAAGCATTGGGCGCCACCGTCGACCGCATCGACCCTGGCTTTAGCGATCCGCTCAGGACGTTCAACACGCTATGGTTTGCAGGCGCCACCCAGGCCGTCGAAAAGCTCGATACACGGCAGCAAGCCGCGCTCGATCCTGGCTTTCTGGAGATTGCACGGCGCGGGCAGGACGTCCCACTTTCCGCCTACCTTGCCGCCCGCCGTAAGCGCAGCGAATTGACCGCTCAGATGGCCGCCTTTCATGAGCAGTACGATCTGCTGGTCACGCCCACCATGCCCATCGCGCCTTTCGCGGCAGGCCACAACGTGCCGCCGGGCGGGCGCTACCGCGACTGGATGGACTGGACGCCGTTTAGCTACCCGTTCAACCTGACCCAGCAACCCGCCGCTTCCCTTCCCTGCGGGCTGGATCAGCAAGGGCTGCCGGTTGGCCTGCATTTGGTGGCCGGAAAATACCAGGACCTCAAGGTGCTGCACGCTGCACAGTTGCTTGAGCGCTATTTGCCGCCATTGACGCCACCTGAATACGCGCCCCCAGAACATGCCTGACGCAGAGGCTAAACGTCAGCCAACTGCCTGCGTGCCAACTCGGCGAACTGTTTGCGCGAGGGTTTGAGCGCCACCTGCGGTGGCCAGGGTAGCCAGGCATCGGGGACCATGAAGCCCGGCAGCGCCTCGCGTACCCAGGCGGCCAGGGCCTTGTGGCAGAGCGCATCGGTTTGCGGTTCGATGAAGGCCACCGGGCGCTCGCCCCACTCCGGGTGGGGCACGGCCACCACCAGCGCCTGGGCCACGCCCGGGTAGTCGACCAGCCGCTGCTCGATGCTCTCTGGCTGTATGTTTTCACCGCCGGAAATGAACACGTTATCGAGCCGCCCTTCGACGACGAGCGCCTGCTGGTCGTCGAAGTAGCCCCGGTCGCGGGTGGCGAACCAGCCCTCGTCGTTGACGGCGGGGTCCAGCGCGCCATCGGCCAGATAGCCGCTGAACAGCGTGTCGCCCTTGACCTGAATTTCACCATCCACCACCCGCACCTGACGCCCCGGCAAGGGCTGCCCCACCACGCCAGGGGCGGAGGGCAAGCCGGTACACACTTGGCTGGCCATTTCCGACAGCCCGTAGCTGACCTTGGGCGTCAGCCCCAGGCGCTGCAAGCGTTCGACCAGCGGCGCGGGAATGGCCGCGCCCCCCAACAACAGCTCGCGGAGCTGGGTGTGTCGAGGGTCGAAGCCTTCCCTCAGTAGCCGCCAAAGCTGCGTCGGCACCAATGAAAGGTGGGTGATAGGCTGCTGCATCAGGCGCTCGGCCAGCGGGCGAGTCGCATCGTCCAGCACCAGCCGCCCCCCGGCCAGAAAGACCCGAAACGCAATGGCATAGCCTCCCACATGAAACAGCGGCAGCGAAAGCAGCCAGCCGCTATCCGGGTCCACAGGCATCAGCGATGCCGAACCCCGCGCCGAGGCCAGATGATTGCCCACCCGGTGCAGCACCGCCTTGGGCGGGCCGCTGGAGCCGGAGGTGAGGATGGTGTTGCTGCGCTGGCTCGCGTACAAGACCGGTGGCTCGCCGGAGTCGGCCTCCGCGCGGTAGTCGAGGGAGATCGGCGGCAGCTCGGAAGAGTAGGCAAAGTCGCTTTCCGGCTGGCACACCCGGGTGACCTGCATCCGCCGCGCCAGCGCCTGCTGCTGAGCCACGGGAAACGCCGGATTCAGCGGGCAGAACACCACCCCTGCCCGCAGGCAGGCCCAGGCCAGCAGCACGCCCTGCAACGACCCTCGGGTGGGTACCAAAAGGGGCATGCCCGGCATCAGGCCCTGCCTGGCCAACTGCTGGGCCAGGGATGCCACGCGCCGGTTCAACGTGCGATAGCTCAGGCGCACCGCGCCCGCCTCCACCGCGATATGCTCCGGCGTCTGCTGCGCCCAGTAGTGAATGGGGCATGTCTCGGTCACGGGGAAAGCTCCTTGCAGTCGTCGCCAGCGGCGGCGTGGTAGAGGCTGTGCAGCCGCGCGTGCCGCAACTCACCGGCTGGCGAGAGAAGTGATTCGCTGAACGCCTGGGCAGTATCCAGCCCCGCAGACTCCTCGGGAGCCCACTGCCGGGCCAGGCAGCTCAACTGCCCCAACCCCCACTGAGATTCGAAACTGGATGAGATCACCACCCGCAAGCGGTGGGCCCTGGCGCGCTGAACCAACGCCTGGCAGGCCGCGAACCCGCCAATCAGCGTCGGCTTGATGACCAGCGCCGCCAGCCGGGGGTGCGGCGCCCAGGCAGTGCCGCGCTGCAGGGTTTCATCCAGGGCGATGTCGATGCCCGTGGCGTCCGCCACGGCGATGCTGTCTGCCAGCGTAGCACAGGGCTCCTCCAGGTAATCGATTTGGGCAGGCGAGAGCTGCTGGCAAAAGCGCAGTGCCTGCTCGCGCTGCCAGCCACCGTTGGCATCGAGGATCAGTCGCGTGTTGGGTAGCCACTTGGCAAGGCTTGCGATCAAGGCCAGCTCCGCATCGCTCGGGTAGCGGGCCACCTTCAGCTTGATGCGCTCTGGTGGGGCGGCCTGCCATTGGGCCGCGCGCTCCGGCAGTGCACTCATCAGCGCTTGCGGGGAGCCCTGCAGCAATGGGTAGGGCGGCAGAGGAGCAGGCAGGAAAGCAGGCCAGCGGTGCCGGGCGCAGTCGAAACCAAACTGTACTGAAGGTAACGTTGGTTTGGCTGTCTCACCGCGCTCTATAGCCGCCAGGCAGGCCAGGCTCTCGGCGGTGGCGTCAGCGAGGCTCTCACGGGAAAAGCCAGGCAGCGGGGCTATCTCGCCCCACTGGCCGTTGATCGTGACTAACAGCCCTTCTCTGCTCGCCAACCGCTGACCTTTGAACATCAGCGGCTGGCGAAACGGTAGCGAGTAGCGGTAAAGCGCCAGCGCCATCAGGGGTTGCGCGGGTAGCGCGAGAAGTCCGGGCGGCGCTTTTCATTGAAGGCGTTGCGCCCTTCCTGCCCCTCGTCGGTCATGTAGAAGAGCATGGTGGCATTGCCCGCCAGCTCCTGCAGCCCGGCCTGGCCGTCGCAGTCAGCGTTCAGCGCCGCTTTCAGGCAGCGCAGCGCCATGGGGCTATGCTGCAGCATTTCACGGCACCAGCGCACGCTCTCTAGCTCCAGCTCGGCCACCGGCACCACGTGGTTAACCAGCCCCATCTCCAACGCCTGGGCGGCGCTGTACTGTCGGCACAGGAACCATATTTCACGGGCTTTTTTCTGGCCGACGATTCTCGCCATGTAGGAAGCCCCGTAGCCCCCGTCAAACGACCCCACCTTGGGGCCCGTTTGCCCGAAAACGGCGTTGTCGGCGGCGATGGTCAGGTCACACATCATGTGCAGCACGTGGCCACCGCCAATGGCGTAGCCCGCCACCATGGCGATGATCGGCTTGGGGCAGGTGCGAATGTCACGCTGGAAATCCAGTACGTTGAGGTGATGGGTGCCCGCCTCGTCGCGGTAGCCGCCGTAGTCGCCGCGAATGCGCTGGTCGCCCCCGGAGCAGAAGGCCTGTTCGCCCGCCCCGGTCAGCAGAATCGCGCCAATGGCGCTGTCGTGGCGCGCGCGGCCCAGGGCATGGATCATCTCGCTCACCGTTTGCGGGCGAAACGCATTGCGCACCTCAGGGCGATTGATGGTGATCCGGGCAATCCCCTCCTCAGCGGTGTGATAGAGGATGTCCTGGTACTCCTGCGAGGCGTCCTGCCACTTGATGGGGGCATACAGCGCCTGTTCCGTGAGTCCTTCGATCATGCTGACCTCGTGCTTTATCAGGGGTGTGCGTTCTTTTTGATACGGACGTGTTCGCGGGCGGGCCTCAGCGCAGCCAGCCCACGACCACCAGAGCCAGCGCCAACAGGCTCAGCAGGGCCGCCAGGCCGTACATCAGCCATTTGTTGCGAGTGTCCTGGCCCAGGCTCAGGTCGAATAGGCCATGGCGCAGCCGGTGGGCGGCATGAAACAGCGGCAAGCACACGGCGGCGCCGATGAACAGCACGCCGGGCAGGCTGAACAGCAGGCGGGAGGCCCGCTCGTGGCCAAGCGCCTCGGCGGGCAGCAGGCCCAACGGCAGCAATAGCCCGATGAACAGAATCACCGCAGGCAAGACCACGGCAAAACAGACGCCCCCGGCACTGAACAGCCCCCACCACAGGGGTTCGTCATAGGCTTGCCGAGGCTGACCCAGGGGTGCTTTTTGATGTGAGGTTTTCATGCGCCGCCCCTCCCCAAGAGCCAGAACAACACGACCGCCACTGCCACGACCCCCGCCCACTGGCCAGCAACGATGGCACCAGCGGGCACGCTGCGCCCCGCCACGCGCAGCGGCATGACCCGAGGAAACAGCACGAAGAAGGTGGCCGCGTGATAGAGGCTGGCCACCAGCGCCAGCGCATTCAGCAGCAGCACCAGCGGCGAGCCCATGAAGGCCACCCAGCCCTGCCAGCTCGCCGGGCCCTGCAACAGCGCGAACACCCCTGCCAACAGGCAGAGAATGAAAAACACCAGCGGCACCACCGTGGCTTCGCGCAGCATATAGCGCTTGAAGAAACCGTGCTTCAGCCACCAGTTGCGCTTCAAGGGCGGCAGCCGTTGTGATGATGCTTTTTCCATGAGGCACTCTCCCGACGGTTCGTTCTGGCCAATCAGCCCTTGAACAGCGCGATCAGCGTATGTTTGGCGGCCTCGACCTTGCCCTGATTGACCGCAGCGGCCGGGTCGACGTGCTTGGGGCATACCTGCGAGCAGAAGCCCACGAAGGTACAGCTCCAGACACCATCATGGCGGTTGAGCTGCGCCATGCGTTGGCGTTTGCCCTGGTCCCGGCTGTCCAGGTTGTAACGGTGTGCCAGGGTCAGCGCCGCAGGCCCCAGAAACTCCGGGTTCAAGCCAAACTGCGGGCACGCCGAATAGCACAGGCCACAGTTGATGCAGTTGGCAAACTGCCGATAGCGCGCCAGCTGTTCAGGCGTTTGCACATGGGGCTGAGCCTGGCCGGGGTCGAAGGTCTGCACCGGGTCCTGTTCGATCAGGTAAGGCTTCACCGCCGCCAGATGCTCCAGGAACAGCGCCATGTCCACGACCAGGTCCCGCTGCACGGGGAAGTGCGCCAGCGGTTCGATACGAATCTCGTCAGGGTAGTCGCGCAGGAAGGTTTTACAGCCCAGCCTGGGAATGCCGTTGACCATGACACCGCAGGAGCCACAAATCGCCATTCGGCAAGACCAGCGGTAGCTCAGCGTGCTGTCCTGCTGCTCCTTGATATGGTTCAACGCGTCGAGAAGCGAGGTGCTGTCCTCCACCGCAACGTCGTAGGTTTGCCAGTAGGGTTCCGCTGCACTGTCGGGCAGGTAACGCTTGATGCTGATGTGCTTGTTCATGCCTTGCCTCCCTTGGCCGCATCCCCGTAAACCCGCGCGGCCGGGGCCGAAAAGCGGGTATCCACCGCCTGCCAGCGCAGCTCGGCGGGCGCATCACCCTGGTAAAACACCTGGCTATGCTTGAGATAGCCCACGTCGTCACGGGCCTGCAGGCCCTCGTCCAGACGCTGGTGGGCTCCCCGGGATTCGCGACGCTCCAACGCGGCCAGGCACGACGCCTCGGCAATCTCCAGCCCGTAGCCAAACTCCAGGCACTCCAGCAGCTCGGTATTGAAGATCTTGCTGGTGTCACTGACCCGCACTTGGGCATAGCGCTGGCGCAGCTGGCGAAGGGTGTCCAACGCCTGCTGCATGCCTGCTTCGGTGCGGTAAATGCCGCAGCCGCTCTCCATGGCCTGCACCATGGCGTGCTTGAGCGTCACCCAGGATTCACCGCTGCCCTGGCCATCGCAGAGCGTGGCCAGCCGCGCCTGCTGCCGCTGGGCCTGCGCCTGCAAGACCGGCAGCGCCACCCAGTCGGTGCGAACGGCCCGCTGGCTGGCCTGCTCCCCGGCCAAGCGGCCAAAGACCAGCAGCTCGGTCAGCGAGTTGGAGCCCAGCCGGTTGGCCCCATGCAGGCCTACCGATGCACACTCCCCGGCGGCGTACAGGCCCGCAATGGTCGTCTCGCACTGGGGATCGGTTTCGATGCCGCCCATGGTGTAGTGCACCGCAGGCCGAATCGGGATCGGCTCCTTGACGGGGTCGACATTGATATAGGATTTGGCCAGCTCGCAGATGAACGGCAGGCGCTCATGCAGATAGTCGGCGCCCAGGTGGCGAAGGTCGAGATAGACCACGTCGCTGTCGCCAAACTTGCCGGTGCGCCCGGCCTGCTGCTCCTGCCAGAACGCCTGGGAAAGCTTGTCTCGAGGGCCCAGCTCCATGTACTTGTTTTCCGGCTTGCCCAGGGGTGTTTCCGGCCCTAGGCCGTAGTCCTGGAGGTAGCGGTACCCCTCCTTGTTGAGCAGAATACCGCCTTCCCCCCGGCATGCTTCGGTGATCAGGATGCCCGAGCCGGGCAGGCCGGTGGGGTGGTACTGCACGAACTCCATGTCGCGCAGCGCCACGCCGTGGCGGTAGGCCATGGCCATGCCGTCACCGGTGACGATGCCCGCATTGGTGTTGAAGCGAAACAGCCGCCCGGCCCCGCCGGTGGCCAACACCACTGCCTTGGCACGCAACAGCAGCAGCTCGCCCGTGGCGACCTGCAGAGCAATGACGCCCACCACGGCCCCTTCGTGCACGGCCAGGTCCAGTACGAAGTACTCGTCGAAGCGTTCGATCTCGGGGTATTTCAGCGAGGTCTGAAACAGCGTGTGCAGCATATGGAAGCCGGTCTTGTCGGCAGCAAACCAGGTGCGCGCCGTTTTCATGCCACCAAAGCGGCGCACCTGTATGCGGCCATCGGGCTGGCGGCTCCAGGGGCATCCCCAGCGCTCCATCTGCACCAGTTCCTGGTAGGCGTGGCGCACGAAGTAGTCCACCACGCCCTGCTCCACCAGCCAGTCGCCCCCGGAAACCGTGTCGTCGAAGTGCGCCTGAAACGAGTCCTCGTCGCTGGTCACCGCGGCTGCGCCCCCCTCGGCGGCCACTGTGTGGGAACGCATGGGATACACCTTGGACACCAGCGCAATGCGCTGCGCGTGACCGCCCTGTTTGGCCTGCTCGGCGGCCGCGATGGCGGCCCGCAGGCCCGCGCCCCCACCGCCGACGATGACGATATCCACATCCTGCTGCTGCATGGCACCCCCTTGTGCGGCTGCACTTCTCATGACGCGATTCCGGCCTGCGCACGGCCTGCCGCCCTGCTGATGAAGCGACGTTATCACAGCCCGGCAGGCCCTCGGCCTTGATCTAAAGCATGATTGATATAGATCAAATAAACCGCGACTTGCCTTGCCTATGCTTTCCCTGACACCCGTGAAACACCACGCTGAACCTCATCTCTGCTGTGCTCACTCAGGCAAGGCGCTACGGCTTGCCGATAACTTATCGAGAGGTCGCCATGAACCTCAGCGCTTCGCTCCGCTCTCGCTGGCCGCTGCTCGCGCCACTGGCCACCACGCTGGTGATCGCCCTGCTGCCTACCCCGACCGGGCTACCACCCCATGCTTGGTACTTCTTTGCCATCTTTTTAGGCTGCGTGGTCGGCCTGATTCTGGAACCCCTGCCCGGCGCGGTCATCGGGCTGGTCGGCGTTACCCTGGTGGCGCTGCTTTCCCGCTGGGTGCTGTTTTCCCCGGAGCAGCTGGCCAACGACGGCTTCAACGCCGCCAACCAGGCCTTCGCCTGGGCGGTCTCGGGGTTCACCAACGCCACCGTCTGGCTGATTTTCGGTGCCTTCATGTTTGCCCTGGGGTATGAAAAGACCGGGCTGGGGCGGCGGATCTCGCTGTGGCTGGTGCACGCCATGGGCAAGCGCACGCTGACCCTGGGCTACGCGGTGATGATCGCCGATGGCATTCTGGCCCCCTTTACGCCCTCCAATACGGCGCGCAGCGCAGGCACCATCTATCCGGTCATTCGTAACCTGCCGCCGCTGTACGACTCACACCCCAACGACCCCAGCATGAAGCGTATGGGCAGCTTCCTGATGTGGACCGCCATTGCGGCCACCTGCGTGACCAGCTCGATGTTTCTCACCGCCCTGGCGCCGAACCTACTGGCCATCGCGCTCACCGAAAGCGCCACGGGCATCCATATCAGTTGGGGGCAGTGGTTCATGGCGGTGGTGCCGGTGGGAGTCCTTCTGCTGCTGTTGGTGCCGCTGCTGTGCTACTGGCTGTGCGCCCCGGAGGTAAAGGCCGGGCATGAAATCTCCGACTGGGCGAAAGGGGAACTGCAGAACCTGGGCCCGCTGACCCGCCACGAAATCGTGCTGGTCATCATGGTGGTCACCGCGCTACTGCTGTGGATCTTCGCTGGTGACCGGGTATCGGCGTCGCTGGTGGGACTGGTGGTCATCTGCGGCATGCTGCTGACCGGCATGGTGAGCTGGAACGACATTCTCGACAACCGCGCCGCCTGGAACACCTTCGTGTGGTTTGCCACCCTGGTGGCTCTGGCGGGTGGCTTGAGCCAGGTGGGCTTCGTGGGCTGGTTCGGTAACGTGGTGGGTGGGCAAATCAGTCACTTCGACCCGCTGCTGGCCATGGTCGCCCTGGTGGTCATCTTCTATGTTCTGCACTACTTCTTCGCCAGCGTCACCGCCCACGTAACCGCCCTGCTGCCGGTCATGCTGGCGGCAGCTTCAGGCATTGCCGGGCTGGACATGCAGCTGTTCATTCTGCTGTTACTGCCCACCCTGGGCTTCATGGGCATCCTGACCCCTTATGGCACCGGCCCCAGCCCGGTGTATTACGGTAGCGGCTACTTGCCCAGCGCGCTGTACTGGCGCCTGGGGGCCATCTTCGGGCTGCTGTTCCTGGTGGCCTGGCTGGCCATTGGTCTGCCCTGGCTACTGCTGATTCAGTGAGCCATGTACTGACTCAGTGCACCATACGCTTGCCGCGCCTCAGCGCGGCAGCATTTGTGCCAAGTGCTGTGCCAGTTGCTGTGACAAGTGCCCTGCCATGGCCTTGGGGTGTTCCACGTGCAGGTTATGGCCGCCCGGCAGCGCCCAGTGGCGCAGGCGCGGCGCGTGCTGCGTCAGGCGATTGGCCAGGGTGTTGAACTTATGGTCCCGCAGGCCGGAGAAATAGCCCACCGGCAGGTCGGTCTCGGCCAGCCACTGCCAGAGAGAGGGCTGCCGACCCAGCGAGGTGGCCCGCAGCATGTGCGCCACGGCGGGGCCATGGTTGGCCAACCGGCGCTGAATCTGACGCTGGCGCTGTGCTGGCGTCAAATCGGCAAACACCGGCTGCTGGTACCATGCTGTCAGCACGTCGGCCAGCGGCGACTGTTCAAAACGCTGCGCCCAGTGCTCATCGTGGGCGCGGCGCGCTTCCCGCTCTGGCGCAGCCAGCCCGGGGTGCGCGCTCTCCAGCCACAGCGCCTCCAGACCGGCGGGCCGTTGGCTGGCATGATAGAGCGCCAGCCGGCCACCCAGGGAGTAGCCCAGCAGGCCATAACGCCCCACGCCCGCCTCGGCCAGCGTGCCACTGAGCCAGTCATGAAAATCCGCAAAAGAGCCCACCTCAGGCGTGGTGGGCTGCCCATGCCCCGGCAGGTTCAGCGCCAGGCAGCGCACGCCCGGCAGCGCGTGTTCCAGCGCCTCGCCAAGCGCCTGCCAATCGTCCCTATCGCCCAGCAGGCCGTGCAGCATCACCAGCGTAAAGGGCAGCGAAGGGTCAGGATGCATGGGCTGCCTCCCGGAGCCACGCGCCCAAGGCCTGCAGCGCATCGGTGGCCTGCTGATGGGGCACCGTGACCTCGATCAGCGTCACCCCGGCTTCCAGCGCCTGGGTGTAGGCCTCGTAAAACGCCGCCAGCGTGGTCGGTGCGGCATAGTTCAGGTGAAACATGCGCGCCGCATGCTCGAACGCGAGCCCGTGGGGTTGGCGATAGTAGCGCTCCAGCAGGTCGCCTTCGTCCGGCACTGGCAGCATGTGGAAAATGCTGCCGCCATCGTTATTCAGCACCACCACGACCAGCGGCGCTTTGGCCCTGGCCAGCAGCGCCAGGCTGTTGAGGTCGTGAAGCGCGCTGGTGTCGCCCAGAATCACCGTGGTGGGCTCATCGGTCGTGCAGGCCAGCCCGTACGCGGTGGCCAGCAGCCCATCGATGCCCGAAGCCCCGCGATTGGCCATCACCCGCAGCGGCATCGAACGGATCGAGCCCAGCATGTTCATCAGCCGGGCGGGCAGGCTGTTGCCCACGAACAGCGCCCCTCTGGCCAGTTGGGCCAGCTGATGACACACCCCCAGCTCGGAAAACTCCGCCGTATAGCGCTCGATGCCCTGGCGGGTGCGCTGCTGAAGGCGCGCCAGGGTATGCCAGGGGGGCTGGGCAGGCCCGGCGGGCAGCGTGGCGATGGCCTCGGCGGGCGTGCACACCAGCCGCTGAGTAAGGGTGAAGTCCGGGTCCAGGCGCTGGGGTAACGGGTCGACCAGCCACGCCTGCTGCCAGGGGTGGCTTGCAATCATCTGGGTCAGGCGCTTGGAAATCAGCCTGCCGCCAAACTGCAGCAGCACGTTGGCGCGGCCCAGCTCGGCGCTGACCTGCGGGTCCTGAAGGGCCAGGTCCATATGCACCAGATGGCGCGGGTCGCCGTACAGCTGGCTTTGCAGGTCGGCCAGCAGCGGCCAGCCCAACTGCTCGGCCAGGGCCGCAATGGGGGCCGCCTGCTGGGGGTCATCGATTCGCCCCACCACGATTACCCCGCGCTGCCGGGTGAAGGCGGCGGGCCATGCCACCGGCAGGGCGGCGGGGGCAGTTTGCCAGGCGCTCCAGGGGGCATGGCTGTGCTGCCAGCGCGAAAGCGACGCCAGGTAGTCGCTGGCCTCCACGGGCGGGCCGGAGGGGTAGAGCGGTTCGCGGTAGCGGCAGTTGAAGTGCACCGGGCCCGGCAGGCGGTGCTGCCGCGCCATGGTCTGGTCGATCGTGCTGAGCAAATAGGCGGCGGGAATCTCGCGGCTGGGGGTCGGCAAGTCGTGGTGCGCCACCGTGTGGCGGGCGAAGATATCCCGCTGGTCGATGGCCTGGTTACTGCCGTTATCCAGCAGCTCGATGGGCCGGTCGGCAGACAGAATCACCAGCGGCACGCCCAGCAGCGCGGCTTCCACCACGGCCGGATAAAGGTTGGCCACCGCCGTGCCGGACGTGGTGATCACCGCCACCGGCTGCTGGGCGCCTCGGGCCAGGCCCAGCGCCATGAACCCCAGCCCGCGCTCGTCGAAGTGAGTATGGCAGCGCAGCCCGGCGTGCTCGCTGGCCGCCATGGTCAGCGGGGTGGAGCGCGAGCCCGGCGCCACGACTACCTCGCGCAGCCCCCAACGGTACAGCTCTTCCAACAGCAGCGACGCCCAAACGTGGTTAAAGGTGGCGTAATGCATCGGCTTATCCCATTCCCAGCAGCGAGAGAATATCGGCAATCTTGGCATCCAGCTCGTGCCACTCGTCGTCGGCCTGCGACCCCGCCACGATACCCGCCCCCGCGTACAGGCGGATCGCCGTATCGCTGACCTGGGCACAGCGAATCGACACCGCCAGCTCGCTGGAGCCATGCCCCACGCGGCCAAAGGCACCTGCGTACCAGCCCCTGGCGTGGCGCTCCAGCTCACGGATTCTGGCCAGCGCCGCCGACCGCGGGGTGCCGCCGACGGCAGGCGTGGGCGGCAGCACGCTGAGCAGCTGCTGGTCGGTGATGAAGGGGTGCAGCTCGGCGTGAATTTCGCGGCGAATATGCTGCACGGACCGCAGCGGCACCACGTGGGCCTCCCCCATCTCCAGGCGCTGGGCCAGCGGCTCCAGCTGGGTCAACAGCTGCTGGTACACGCACTGGTTTTCCAGGCCGTTCTTTTTATCGGCCAGCAGCGCCCCGGCGAGCGCTTCGTCCTGCACCGTGTCACGCCCCCGCCGGGCCGTACCGGCCAGTGCCTCCGTGATCAGCTGCTGGCCCTGGCGGCGGTAGAGCCGTTCGGGGGAGCAGCCAATCAGCGCCGTACCGGGCGCCCACTGCACCCCGAAATGGAAGCAGTGCCGCGCCTCGGCCTGCCAGCGCCCCAGCAAGGCCCAGGGGCTGAGCACGCGCTCGGCGGTCAGGCAGGTTTCTCGGGAAAGCACCACTTTTGGAAGCTGCTGCAGCCGTTCGGGCTGGGTCACCTGCGACACCCAGCGGCCCCACTCCGGCCGAGTGGGCGTATCACACCGCTGGTAGCTGCCATGGGCTACCGGGGGCAGCGACTGTTCCGGGGCGATGGCCGCCAGGCACGCCTGGGCGGCGGCCAGCTCTTCGGCGGGAGGGCGGTCATCGAAGCGCAGGTTCACGGAAAGCGTGCACCGTCCCTGCTGACGCTTGAGCAACACCCGGGGCAGTATGAAGCGGCAGTCACCAAACCCGGGCCAACCCGCCGCCTGAGCATCGAAGGCCACCCCGCCGAAATAGTCGGGCGAGCCGCTGGCGGGCTGGGCCTGAGCTTGAGCCTGCATATCGACCTGCAGCGCCACCAGAGAGTCAAACGCCCGCGCCTCGCCCAGTACGGCATAGCCCGCCGCCGAGGCCTCACGCGGCTGCCAATAAAGGCGGGGCGTCACGCGCTGTGCGTTCAACCACCCCACCAAATCCTCCACCTCGCAGGGCACGCTCAGGCTCTGCGTACCCCGGCATGCCAAAAGGTCCAGCGCCGACAGCTGTGCTGCCAGCGCCTTTGCGGCCTGGATCACCTGCATAGTGCGTTACTTCCCTGACAACCGATGCCTGATATAGGGTAGCACCCAGCGGTCGCCACCATAGCGCCCGGCGTTGGCACCGGCCACCAGCAGGAAAAAGCTCAGGGCGATCATCCAGGGGTTGGTGGACACCGTGCCCGCCATCAAGAACGACATGTTCATGACGATGGCAAAAAAAGCGGCATAGCAGGTCAACACGCCCACGATCAGCCCCAGCCCCACCAGCACTTCCCCCAGCGGGATTATCACGTTGATCACATCCGCATACGGCAGCGCGACATGCTCCAGAAACGCCACGTAGTTGGGGTAGACCACGCTGCCTTCGCGCATGACCGGGTTGGCCACGGCATTGCTCAAAAACCCTTCGGCATTGAAGCCGCCGGTCATCTTGCCGATGCCCAGGGTCAGCCAGGTAATGCCCAGGTACAGCCTCAGCAGTAGCCAAACCAGGGCAGCATATTTGTTTTGTCTGAAAAACTCGCCGATCATCGCGTAGACTCCTGCCACGTTCACTTTCAGGGGGAAGCCCCAATGTGCATCAGGACGGATACCTCTTTTTTGACCCAGGTCGTGGTTTTTGCCATTAATGGTACAGAGTTGAATGTTTACTCTGCCCGATGGCTATACCGACCGGCCACGCTGACCAGTTCAGCGACTGCAACAGGAATGCTCACCATGGAACACACCACCCCACACCGCCCACTCCATGCCTGGTTGCTCGCCGCACGGCTGCGCACCCTGCCGCTGGCCTGCGCCTCGATCCTGCTGGGTTCGGGCATGGCGGCGCAGGCGGGTGGCTTTCAGGGTGGGGTGCTGCTGCTGTCGCTGCTCACGGCCATTCTGCTGCAGGTGCTTTCCAACCTGGCCAACGATTATGGCGATGCCCAATCGGGGGTGGACGATGCTAGCCGCACCGGCCCCGTGCGGGCGGTGGCCAGCGGGCTACTGACCCCAGACGCCATGCGCCGGGGCATGCTGCTCACCGGGCTGGCGGCGGCCATATCGGGGTTGTCGCTGCTGTTCGTCGCTTTTGGCAGCGACCTGCGCAGCTGGCTGGTGTTCGTGCTGCTGGGGGCCGCGTCCTTGCTGGCGGCCATCACTTACACCGTGGGGCTGGGCGGCAAGCCGTATGGCTATCGTGGGCTGGGGGATGTGGCGGTGTTCGTGTTTTTTGGGCTGCTGGGCGTGCTGGGCACCCTCTATTTGCATACCCAGAGCCTGAGCGGGCTGGCCATACTGCCCGCCGCCGTGTGCGGCTTGCTGGCCACCGCCGTGCTCAACGTCAACAACGTGCGCGACATCCACAGCGATGCCCGCCACGGCAAGATGACGCTGGCCGTGAGGCTGGGCAAACGGCGGGCCGTTCTCTACCACTGGGCGCTACTGGGCACCGCCCTGCTGCTGACGCTGGGGTATCTGCTGTGGCTGCCCGTGCCCTGGGTGGGCTGGAGCTGCCTGGTGGTGGCCAAGCCGCTCTACGACGCCGGGCGCACGCTCAGCCGCACCGAGGACGGCGAGCAGCTAACGGGCATGCTCAAGAAAACCGCGCTTTCCACGCTGGTTTACAGCCTGCTGCTCGCGGTGGGGCTGGCGCTGGCCTGACGGCGGCTTGGAGCCAAGGGCCTGGGGCCTTACAGCACTACCTCATAGCCTTCGAACTTGGGCGGGCCGAGGTAGATGCCTTCCGGCGATTTGGCATTGGCGTGGGCCTTGCGGAAAGCCTCTGACTTGGTCCAGGCGCGGAAGGCCTCTTCGGATTCCCACACGCTGTGGGAGATGAACACGGTGTGCTCTTCCTGGCTTTCGCCCTGCAGCATGTGAAACTCCTTGAAGCCCGGCACTTCCTCCAGGTGGGAATCGCGGTTGCGCCATACCTCCAGAAAATCCTCTTCGCGGCCTGGGGCAATCCGAAAACGGTTCATGGCAATGTACATCGAGACTCTCCTGTTGAGCGGGAGTAGATAGAGTGATTACGCCAACGCTGGCTTGATGGTAACGTCTTCCGTTCATCACGAATAGATTGCGACGAACAGGCGTTACGGCTCATGGCTCAGGCACCCCTTCAGGTCGTTTGGTTCAAACGCGATTTGCGCATTCACGATCACGCACCGCTGGCCAACGCCGCAGCGGCAGGCCCAGTGCTGCCGCTGTTTGCCATCGAGCCTGAGCAGTGGCAAGCGCCCGACAGCGCCCTGCGCCACTGGCAGTTTGCCGCCGATTCGCTAGTTGACCTGGCCCAGGCGCTCGACACCCTGGGCCTGCCGCTCTGCCTGTGGCAAGGCGATATGCTGGAGTGCCTGGCCGCCCTCAAAGCCCACTACGGCGAACTGGTGCTGCACTCCCACCAGGAGACCGGCAACGCCTGGAGCTTCGCGCGGGACCAGCGCGTTCAGGCCTGGTGCCAGGCCCACCAGGTGCCCTGGCAGGAAGCCCGCCAGCAGGGCGTGATTCGCGGGCTGAGCAGCCGCGCCGGGCACCAATCCCGCTGGGAAAGCCACTGGGAAACGCTGATGGCCGCCCCCACCTGCCCCGCGCCACAAGCAGCGGTGGCCGCACCCGGTTGGGAAGCCTTTCATCACGTAGACGTAGCGCAACTGCCCTCGCTTACCTTGGGGTTCGATACCACGCCCTGCCCCCAACGCCAGCGCGGCGGGCGCAGTGAAGGCCGCACGCTGTGGCTGAGCTTTATTACCCAGCGCGGGCGGCGCTATCGCGGCTCGCTCTCTAAACCGTTACTGGCCTGGGAGTTTGGATCGCGGCTCTCCCCGCACCTGGCCTGGGGCACGCTCTCGATGCGCGAAGTGGTGCAATCCCTGCGCCGCCAGCGGCAAAAACACGCCGACGACACCGCCTGGGCCCACTCGCTGCGCGCCTTTACCTCGCGGCTCTACTGGCACTGCCACTTCATTCAAAAACTGGAAAGCGAACCCAGCATCGAGCAGCAAACCCTGCACCCCGCGCTGCGCGGCCTGCGGGAGCGCGACCCGGAACACCCGCACCTGATCGCCTGGAAGCGCGGCCAAACCGGCGTGCCGTTGGTGGATGCCTGCATGCGCAGCCTGACCGCCACCGGCTGGATCAACTTTCGCATGCGCGCCATGCTGATCTCCCACGCCACCTTCGGCCTAGGGCTGCACTGGGTTGAGCCAGCCTTACATTTGGCGCGACTATTCACCGACTTCGAACCCGGCATTCACTACCCCCAGGTGCAGATGCAGGCAGGCGCCACCGGCACCAACGCCCTGCGGGTCTACAACCCCATCAAGCAAGCAGAAGATAACGACCCCACCGGCGAGTTCATCGCCCGCTGGGTGCCCGAGCTTGCGCCCCTACCTCTGGAATGGCGCACCAAACCCTGGGCCCTACCGGAAAGCCTGCAAAAACGCTTCGGCTTTCAGCCAGGCGTTGTCTACCCCATTCCGAACGATTTCGAAGCTGAAGCGCGCCATTGGAAGAAGCTGCTCTACGAACTGCGCCGGACGCCGGAGGCTAGAGATGCCAGTCAAGCGATTGTGGATAAGCTGGCGAGTCAGCGGCGGCCTGGTGCTCGGCGTACAAGAAAAGCAAAGGCAGCTGATCAGCAGCAGCTATCCTTGTTTGATGTGGGTGGGTTGGATTAGTTGGCCAGCAGCTGCCAAAGTGTGTAGCACACAAGACAGACTGTAGCTGAATCCTAAACAGTGCAAGATTTTGCAAGTCGCTTATCACTTTCTATAAAGATTCACTTTTATTTCGTTTGCGAAGTAAGCTCCCTCGCTCCATGATGAAATAATTTTTCTTGACTCAAGCCATCTGACCAAGTCCTGATTCTCAGGAGTATTCTTTAGCCTCGGTGAAAAGTACCCGGTTCTTATATGAGAAAACGGAGGCGGTAGATTAGCCAAGACTTGACGTACTTCTTCTACACCCATAAGAGAATGATATTTGTTAAAGAGCGAAATTTTAGTCGCTATGGGCCTAGAGTTCGTTATCAGTGGCCGAACACTAACTCCATTCATTTTGGATATTTTTGCGTCTGCACTATTAACAATTGGACCAATAAGTGCTGCACGCTCTGGAAAATCCATGAGCCCCTCTAGATCCATTAACTCAACTATTCCGAGCTTGGACACATTATCAATTTCAGATCGAAGAAGCTCTTCTCGGAAGTCATCGTCTACTGCAAAGTTATCTGGATCCTCAAGATACTTATCAATATTGATCTTGACGAATCGTATCTGCAAATCCAAGTTGCCAGCGAGCGCATCATAATTCTCCGGAGAAAATACAATTTTTTCTTCTTCGATGAGGATTCTAAACTTAGCTGGTTCAAGCTCTTCGGGTAGCTTCTTAAACGGCTTCGGCAGGACGTGAACATATTCTCTATAGGCGTCATCGGACAGAGAGCGCGCTCCGATGAGGAACTGACGTAACTGCAGTGAACCCGAGTCGCTTTGTATGGGGTATCGGAGGATAGTGGCACGGACAGCATCTTGACCTAGGTAGTCGACCAAGCTATCTGCGTTGAATCCGTCTCCTTCCATAAAAGCAAGACAATTCATCCAAGTTGGTTCGACCATATTTAGCGTGAAAAGCACTGCGTGCAACCTTTCGGGCACGCCCTCTAAAGTTGGCAGCAAAGTGGTCTGCATTTCTAGAAACTTCTGCAGATCATCTTGGCCGAGTTCATCGCGTCGAATCAAGTCGAGAATAGCCGACGCATCCTCTCTTGAATTGCCTTGAAGTTTTAAAAGAATATCATGTAGGTAGTGGCTGAATTCGCGTTCTACTCGCTCAATCAAGCTTGCGTTATTTGTCGAACGTATGGTGGTGAAATTTCTATAACGCATCGGACCGAGATCGCTCTTTCCTAAAATCGCTTGGTATATGTATTCCAGATTCGAGATCGTTAGCTCGAAAAGCCCCTCCTCGAACATGAGGTGCACAATTTCAGAGTGTTCTTTAATTGCAGCCAGATCTTTGACCTCAAAATCGAGGCAGGTAAGTTTTTCCGGTGGTAATTCTGGTGAATTAACTAGAACCTCTGGAAGTTTCTCCGAAACCAATTCCGGGAGTTCCTCAAAATTCTTTGCGAGCTTTTCGAGCAAAACTTTCGGCAGGTTAGAGACCAATTGGGTTACGTGGGAGATATTTTTAGGGCTTGCAATAACAGTTGGGACGAGATCCTTCCAAGCGCTGGCTAGCCCCGAAAGAAGACCTTCAATCTCACGACCACTGGTATAATAAGCATCGAAAAAATCCTCGCAGCTCTCGAATTCAGACGCGATAAACTCGAAAAGCTTTTGCGTTTGGACGAGATAACGGCTCCGGTCACTTAGAAGACTATCGACAAGCTTAACGTTCAAAACATAACTTTGCCGGAAGTCTTCATCTCGCATTGCGGCGATGACCTCTTTTGGATTGTCGATCGAAAAACCCGGTTCAGGTGTGACGAATGCCCTTATCTGGATTAGAAACTTATTGTCGTTAGGCGACAAACGTCCTGAATGAAAGAGTGAAGTATATTGGTAGTAGGTATCGTCGAGATGGCCTTCCAGAATCAGAAAACGGGCAAGCTCCCCTTTTTCCCCGAAGTTCTCGAAAAGATCCTGCACGCGGTCGGCGTTCAAACGCAACAGCTCGTTGAGCTTAGTTGTGCGCAGTGCTGCGATCTTTGATTTTAGGTCGCGTATTTGGAGCAAGCTCTTGTTCTTATTATCCTCCTTCTTACTTTCGAGCTCTTCCTTACGTTGCTGATAGGATTTCTGGGAGCAAACCTCGCTTTGCAATTGGGGAATATCGACCGATTGTTGTTGATTCTGGGCATTGCGGTGGAATAGACGCGGAGCCTCAATCAGTTGCTCGAACGCATTGTGGCTGACCAGTTGGGGAAGTGTGACCCATTTTTGCCGATCATGAGTGAGACTCACAGCATTCGCTGGGAGCTTCTCGATCAGAGCCATAGCGTAGATTTGCCGCAATTCTTTCAGGTCTGAAGGCATCTGTTGCTCGGCAGCTTCAATACGCTTTTCGATTTCCGCAATCTCGTTCCTATACTTGGCCGCACCATCCCGAATGAGAAGGTCTTGGCGGTTCAATATTTCAGCGAGATTACCCGCGCCTCGGTGCAATTGCTCAAAGTCACTGGGATAGACGTTTTTATAGATTAGAATCGCGAGAAGCTTGTTGGCATCGAACAGCTTCTCTCCATCAGTTTCTAAGTTAGCCATATAAACGACGTACTCATTAAAGATATTCTGAATCAATCTCAGGTCGTTCAGATATCGTGAGACCTCTCCTAGAAACTGTCGGTCAAGACGACCGTCGAGTTTAAGCCTCTTTCCCTGCTGCAACACCATATCGATAGAATTCGATGTATTAATAATCGGTATGACAGGAATAATGAACTCGAAGAACTTGGTGCGATCGGTATTGACAAACATGTCATCGCGTAAGGCGTAGAGGAATCTGATATTGCGATTCACGCCTGCATTATCGTTGACGAGGCTATTAATTTCACGCAGTGTGACGAATATCTCGGCATCGTTAAATCGATCTATATCCTCAATGATTACGAGATCGTAATCAGTTGATTGGAAGAAATAGACTATTTCGTCTAAGTGACGGTTCAATATAGACGTCTGGTCATCAACTGCAGGCCGTATCTCGACGTCCTTCAACGAAATACTCTTGAGTGACAGGCCAAAGCTTGCGACATAAAAGTGATGCAACGTTACCCAAAAAAATATTAACGCGAACGAGAATATACCCAGATTGAGCCAATTGCTAAGTGCGAACGGAACTAGAAAAGTACCGCTAATGATCTCATCTCGCTGATGAAATACGTACCAGAATGCAATAATTCCAAGCATTATTAAAAGAGACTTAGAAACCGACCTAATAAGACCGGGCGACTGAATTCTTTTGAATCTCGATAGAGGAAGTTTGTTTGCGTCGGCACCATACAGCATTTGCTGTAGAATACTTCTCTCAATCTCTTGCCGACTTACCTTCTCACCCTCTGAGTCACCCTCGGGAACGAACGCAGCGAGAGAGATATGAAGCGCGGGACGCCGATATTTTTTCAAAAAGGTTTTGATGATACTGCTTTCCCCCGATCCATAAGGACCAGTTAAAGCAATATTGAAAATCTTCTTATTATTTGTCGCAAAAAAAATAGCTTCAGAATATACGCCGACTTTGTCTGCCTCATCAGTTGGTGCCAAATCCACAAACTTGGATTTTTCTTCGGCTGAGGCGGATCTTTTTTCTAACCAAGACGCGAGGCTATTGAGGCGGATAGAAATTTTTCGTGTGAAGGAGACAATTTTTTTTATCATAAGATACCGAGTACACACATAACCGTCAAGAAACAGAAGGACACTAAGGCCGAGTGAGCTACCCCCTCTTTACACCAAGTACTTTTGCAGATTTTTCGCCACTTGTCTAATTAATGCTTATATTTCATATTAAGCTGTTCTAGCTACTGATTTCATTGCCTGTTTGACCATGCCTGAATAAGGCTCAATTTATCAGCAAAAAATCAGCGACCACAAAAAACCCACCCACCGTCAACAGCTTACGCTACCTGACGATGGGCGAGTTTAGTGCGGCTTAGAAGGCTACTAGCTAAGCGCTTCCAACGATTCCTCGATAATGCTTAACCCTTCCTCCAACACCGCAGACGATACCGTCAGCGGCACCAGGATGCGGATGCTGTTGCCGTAGAAACCACACGACAGCAGGATCAGGCCTTTTTCGCGGGCTTTGGCGCAGAGCGCGCCGGTCATCTGCGGTTCCGGCTTGCCATCGCGGTTGAGCAGTTCGAACGCGGCCATGGCGCCGAGTTGGCGGCCGTGGGCGACGGCGGGGAAGCGTTCTTCCCATACCGCGAAGCGTTCGGCCAGCATTTTGCCCATCTGCTCGCTGCGGGCCAGGATGTTCTCTTCTTCGATGGCGTCGATCACCGCCAGGGCCGCCGCGCAGGAGAGCGGGTTGCCGCTGTAGGTGCCGCCCAGCGAGTTGGGGCCGGAGGCGTCCATGACCTTGGCGGTGCCGACCACCGCAGAGAGCGGCATGCCGTTGGCGAGGCTCTTGGCGGTGGTGAGAATGTCCGCTTCGATGCCGCTGTGTTCCAACGCAAACAGCTTGCCGGTACGGGCGAAGCCGGACTGCACGGCAGTGGTCAATTTTCATATGGATCTGCCCCTTTCGCTCTCCAACTCAAGAAAGGGCAGATTCTAAATTTTAGCACTGCTCAACCAAGAGGCTATGTTGACGTTGGCAGGTGGCTTCAACACAACAAAAAATGGTCGACCAATAAAGAGAAGCCAGAAAAAAACAAAACCTTCTCAACAATTTTGCAAACCTTCCAAAAAACTTAGAAAGCTCACAACTCATTGTTAAATAACAATTTTTATAAAAATAAACACCGAAAAATAAATGAAAAAAAGCTAATGCAAAAAAATATACAAAGGTATTATATCATTTGAGCTAATCTAAACCTATCTTCAATTGGTCAACCAATTGGAGGTGACTTGAATGAGTCAAATCGCTACCGCACCGAAGTCCGATGCTATCAAGGCGCTTCATCAGCGAGCTTACAGTATTCGGCGTCATGCCCTACGCATGGGTGAGGTGCAAGGCCAAGGCTATGTGGGCCAAGCTTTGGGAATCGCAGATGTCCTAGCTGTCGCCTACTTTCACGCATTAAAAATTGATCCGAAAAACCCCGATTGGGAAGATCGGGACCGTTTTCTGCTCTCTATTGGCCACTACGCTATCGCTCTTTACGCTGCCTTAATTGAGGCTGGAGTTATCAGCGAAGACGAAATTGAGGATTACGGTAGCGACGACAGTATCCTGCCAATGTCAGGCATGGCCGCATATACGCCAGGTATGGAAATCACAGGTGGTTCGCTTGGTCATGGTCTAGGTATCGGCGTCGGGATGGCGTTAGGACTGAAGCGCAAACAGAGTACATCTCGGATTTTTAATCTGCTGTCTGATGGCGAGCTCAACGAAGGTTCTACTTGGGAAGCCGTAGCCTCCGCCTCTCACTTCAAGCTGGATAACCTGATTGCCATCGTCGACGTCAATGACCAGCAGGCCGACGATAAGTCCTCTATGGTGCTCAACTATGAGCCAATCGCTGATAAGTGGACAGCATTTGGTTGGGAAACCTACCGCGTTGACGGTAACGACCTGGAAGCAGTACTGGAAGCATTTGATAGCGTTATGGCAAGTAGCTCCGATAAGCCTCGCGTTATTATCTGCGATACCTTGATGGGCCGCGGAGTGCCATTCCTCGAGAAACGGGACAAAACACACTTTATTCGTGTCGACGAGAACGAGTGGAGCGTGGCGCTCAGAGAACTCGATGAAGTCTACGGCATCCAGTCAGGGGAGAAATGAGATGAGCGCCAAGAAAAAGCTTAAAACATCGGCTATGATCGCCTCCATCGCGGGTGAGGATCAGCCAACCACCTCGGCACCATTTGGACACGCTCTAATCGAAGCTGCTAGTAAAAACGACAAGATCATCGGCATGACAGCGGATCTGGGCAAGTATACCGATCTGCATATTTTCGCTCAGGCCTACCCCGAACGTTATTACCAGATGGGTATGGCTGAACAGTTACTCATGATGGCCAGCGCGGGCATGGCTCGCGAAGGCTTCGTTCCATTCGTGACTACTTATAGCGTATTTGCCTCACGTCGTGCCTACGATTTTATTTGCTTAGCGATTGCCGAAGAAAACCTCAACGTCAAGATTGTCAGTGCTTTGCCCGGCCTTACTACCGGCTACGGTCCAAGCCACCAAGCCACTGAAGATGTAGCCATTTTCCGCGGCATGCCAAATCTGACCATTGTTGACCCTTGCGATGCAGTCGATATAGAACAGTCTGTTCAAGCAATGGTTGATTTCAACGGCCCTGTATATTTACGCCTACTGAGAGGCAAAGTTCCACGCGTACTCGATCGTTTTGAAGGCTATCGGTTTGAGATTGGCAAAGCTAAAAAACTGATCGATGGTAAAGATGCTTTGATAATTTCTTCAGGCCTGATGACAATGCGTGCCATTGAAGCATCCGATGAACTCAAAGAAAAAGGCAAAGATGTCAGCGTACTTCACTGCGCCACCATCAAACCATTAGATACTAAAACCATTTTAGAAGAAGTACGTCGTTACCCAGACCGCCCGGTATTTGTGGCAGAAAATCACTCTGTGGTTGGCGGCTTAGGTGAAAGCATAGCTTCATTATTAATAAAAGAAGGTATCTCTGTTAAGTTTTACCAGATCGCTCTGCCAGACGAGTTTTTAGATGCCGGTGCCTTGCCTACTCTGCATGACCGCTACGGCATTTCCACCAAGGAGGTAGTTAAGACCATCAAACATCAAATCATGTAATAACTTAACTTTGACATAAAAAACAATACTCACAACAACTAATACAAATGAGATAAATATCATGAAAAAAACTGCACTTGCTACTGCCATTTTCGGCGCTATTTTCTTTTCGGGTAACACCTCTGCCCAGCAGGTCCTTCAGCTGACACACAACGCAGCGGCAGGCAACCCCAAGGCGGAAGCCTCGGAGCTTTTTGCAGAGCTGGTCGAGGAAAAAACCGGCGGCGCATTGAGGGTCGATGTAGGCGGTAATTCGCAGTACGGCGACGATATGGAAGCCCTGACGTTGATGCGCATGGGGACTCTGGCATTCAGTACTAACAGCCAAGGAGCAACTTCCAGCGTCGTGCCGCAGTTCTCTGTGCTGGGCTTGCCTTTCCTATTCGACTCACTGCCCGCAGCTTGGGAAGTGATGGATGGTGAAGTAGGTGAAGAGCTCAAACGCCTTGCCGAAGAGCAGAACTTGGTAGTCCTCGGACTGTGGGACAACGGTATTCGTCACGTAAGCAATAGCGTACGCCCAATTGAGACTCCGGCAGACCTTCAGGGTCTGAAGATCCGTACTCCGCCGGATGAAATGACGGTGAATATCTTCGAAGCGTTGGGCGCCAACCCCACTCCAATGAACTTCTCCGAACTTTACATCGCGCTTGAACAAGGTGTAGTGGATGGTCAGGAGAACCCATTAATGAATATCTATTCCTCACGACTTTACGAAGTTCAGGATTATATCACGCTGACCGGACACAAATATGAGTCTACGCCACTGCTGATGAGCAAGATCATGTGGGATATGCTCACACCAGAACAACAACAAGCGGTGCAGGAAGCTGCAGATGAAGCAGGTCAGTTCAACCGTCAAGCATCTCTTGAGGCAGATGCAAAACTACGCATACAGCTTGAAGACGCAGGCGTTGTTATCAACGAAGTAGATACTGCCCCTTTCATCGAAGCTACCGCATCAGTTTACGGCCTGTGGAGTGAAGAGTACCCCGAGCTTGTAGACATGGTGGTGAACGCTGCTCATAGCGAGCATCAGTAACAAGCCGGAGGGGTATTTCATGACGCTCTCAGTCGAGAGTCGAAAAAGCGAAGCCAGTTGGTCGGCTTCGCTTCTAATCGGCTCGAAGAACGTGATTTATCAGATATCAAAGTGGGCGGCGATCATCTCAATTATAACGATCTTCGTTTCCTTACTTATGGGGGTAGCTACTCGCTATCTCTTCTCGACAAACATTGGCTGGGTGGCAGAGATTCCCAATCTGTTTTTTCCCTGGCTAACCATGGGTGCCATTGTGGCGGCGGCAGCCAAGAACGAACATATTGGCATCGACCTGATGGTCGAAAAGCTCCCCAAATTCCCCAAAAAAATCGTGATACTCAGTGTTAACGTGATTGCACTGGTGGCGTTCAGCACTATGGCTTATCACGGCCTTAATGTAGTGGATATCGCTGGCGGCCAACGCTTCCCCATTACTCGACTTGGTATGTCATGGGCGTATTGGTCGGTAGTAGTCGGGTTTGCAGGGCTGGCTCTAATCGCACTAGTCAATATCGCGCTAATTCTGATGGGCGTTGAAGAGCAGTCGGCCCCACAGATCTCACGCGGGGAGGAAGGAATATGACGGTTCAAATGCTCGCGGCCTTTGTTCTTTTCTTACTGATGGCTATGCCAGTCGGTTATTCTCTTGTCATCAGCGGCTGGGCAGCGCTCTCGGTCTTCGGACCTCTGCCCTCTAGCATGGCGATCATGAAAATTTTTCAGCCAACGCAGAGCTTTCCGTTGCTGGCAATTCCCTTCTTCATTTTGTCCGGTAGTCTGATGATGTCGGGCAAACTCGGCCAGAAGCTTGTCGGGCTGGCCTCAATGCTAGTAGGTAAGTATCACGGTGGGCTCGGGCAAGTCAGCGTGGTGGGTTCAACGGTCTTCGGCGGCGTGTCCGGTTCATCGGTAGCAGAAGCCTCGGCGCTGGGATCGATGCTCATTCCTTGGCAGAAGCGAGAAGGCTACCCTGGTGCATTCAGTGCGGCCGTCACTTCGGCGTCCTCGGTTATCGCAGGGCTTATGCCGCCGTCGATTCCGTTGATTCTATTCGCCACTGTATCCAACAGCTCGATTGCATCGCTGTTTATCGCCGCAGTCATTCCCGCACTGATGCTGGCGGCGGGCATGATGCTGGCCTGTTACTTCGTGGGTAAGCACCGCGGCTTTCCACGCCTTCAGCTCAACCATACCCGCACGGAGATGTTAAGCACACTGTTCACCGCGCTGCCAGCTCTGTTAATGCCAGTGTTCATCGTGGTACTGCTGAGAGTAGGCATTGCTACGCCTACTGAAGTTAGCATTATCGCCGTGGCTTATGCGCTACTGGTCAGCGGTATCATCTATCGCGATTTGACCGGAGAGCGAGTGATGGCAGCACTGGTTAACACTGTTATCACCACAGGGATCGTGATGTTGATCATCGCAGCAGCCAATATCATTGCCTATATCCTGACCTCCGGCGGCGTACCGCAAGCCGTGGCTCAGTGGGCCGTGGAGTACCTCAAACACCCGCTTTTGATCATTCTGGCTATCAACCTACTTTTGCTTTTGATCGGCATGTTCTTGGACCTACCCGCCGCCATTCTGCTTCTGGGGCCAACGCTTGTCTCAATCGCCAATGCGATAGGGTTAGATCTAATTCAACTTGGCATCATGATGTGCGTGAATCTAAGTATCGGTCTATTTACACCTCCTATCGGCACAACACTGTTTGTCTCTGCGGCAATCGCACGTGAGCGCATTGGTGCGGTTGTCAAGGAACTCGCCCCCTTCTACTTGGTAGCCATTATTGTGCTGTTGCTGGTCTCTTACGTACCGGCACTTATCATCTACTGAGGTTCACCATGCATAACACAGCTTTTGCTGGACTCGGCGCCATGGGCCGCCCCATGGCAATGTGCTTGAAAAACGCAGGCTTCGATGTCTTGGGGATCGACGCATTCAAGCAAGTAGAAACCGTCTTTAACGGCCAATCCACTTCTAGTGAGGCTAAGCGCCTTTACCTCAATAAGTGCGAAATACTTTTCATAATGGTGGTAAGTGCCGATCAGGTGCGCGACTTGTTGTTCGGTAGCGCGACCTCTGGCGGTGCCGAGCCAAACGTAGTGCAGTCACTGAAGGAGGGTGCCTGTATCGTACAGATGTCTACCATCGCTCCAAACGATGCTGCCAGTATTGCAAGCGAAGTAGCAGAGATGCGCTCTGATCTTCACTACATTGATGCCCCTGTGTCCGGTGGGGTTGTTGGTGCTCAGGCTGGCGAACTTACTATCATGGCTGCTGGTTGCAATGAAGCACTTAGTCGTTGTTCGAAAGCATTCGAGGTTATGGGAAAAGCGGTATTCGTGGCTGGTCCTAAGCCAGGCCAAGGCTCAGCCATGAAAGCCGTCAACCAGTTGCTGTGCGGCGTGCATATTGCAGCCGCAGCCGAAGCTCTGTCTCTGGCGGAAAAGAGCGGAATTGAGGCATCGGTCATGCTCTCCATGGTGCAGGGCTCAGCTGCCTCAAGCTGGATGCTCAAGGATCGCGGGCCGCGCATGATTGCAGAACCTGATGATGTCACTAGCGTAATCGATATCTTCTGCAAGGATATGGGCATCGTCTGCGACTCTGCTAAAGCATATAGAGCGTTCACTCCACTAGCGGAAACCGCCCGGCAAATGTTCGTGGCAAGCTCCGAGCGGGGCGAGGGAAAGCTTGATGACAGCCAGCTCATCCGCACCTACCGTTTGCTCAATGGCAAGGGCTAAGAAAACTCATGGCTAAAAGTTTCATTTCCGTCAGCACCGCCGCCTTTGATGGCTATGGGTTTGACGCCATTCTGCCCTCGCTTGCGCGATGTGGCGTAAAAAACGTGGAGTTAGCGTTCATTGATGGTTACGTCGAAGCGTTTACTGACAGCGACTTTTCTCAGGACTTCGCTCATGACTTGAGTAAAGAAATGCGCCGCTATGGTCAACAGTGCCGCTACTTTTCAGGCCACATTGACCTAGGCCTGGAGAATGCCGCCTCCCGCCTTGAAGCGCGTTGCCGTTTTGCGGCGTGGTTGGGAGCCGAGTTCATTATTACCAACGCGGCCGTGCGCGAAAACATGAATACATGTTTTTCAGACAAGCCGATACCCTTGCCGCAATCGCTCGTGATCACGGCATGCGTATTCTGCTGGAAAACCCTGGCAACAGTGTTCCCAACGTATTTGATAGCGCAAGTGATGCTCAGACGTTGCTCAAACGGCTGAATGAGGACGTATTCGGCATCAACTATGACATGGGCAACTTGTTGTCACACGCTACACATAAAAACGCGCTTGAAGATGCCTGGATGGCCTTACCGCTTGCCGATCACGTCCATATCAAGCCCTGCGTACGTCACCGCAACGGCTTCGATTTCGTATCCTTCGGCGATGGCGATACGAACGACAGAGCCCTTGCATTGGCTTTGCTTGACCAGGGTAAGCCGTTCTCGTTGGAGCTACCGTTTCGTCTGCATCGCGACACGAGCGCTCAGCCTTGGCGCGATGAACAACCCGTAGCACTCGATAGAATAGAGTCATTAATTTTACGCTCCCTTAAGGAGCTGGCTTTACTGAACCAAGACCAATAAGAGGAAAGCGTCATGCTGCTTAAAGACAAGGTATGTATCGTAACCGGCGCTGCTGGAAAGAAAGGCATTGGTTTTAGAACCGCGCGCCTTTTCTACGAGCACGGTGCGTCCATCGTGATTTCCGATATCAACGATCAGGCCTGCGAGGCAATACGCAGTGAGTTCGACGCTGATCGCTCAATAGTCGTCACAGGAAACGTGGTCAGCCGCGATGACTGTTTCAATTTGGCCCTCGCCGCGATGGAAAAATTCGGTAGAATCGATGTGCTGGTCAACAACGCAGGCATTACTCAGCCGGTCAAATTCGAACAGATCGAACCAGAGGATTACGACCGCATAATGGACGTCAACCTTCGCGGCATGATGTACATGTCCCAAGCCGTAGTTCCGTACATGAAGCAGAGCGGGAAGGGGTCGATCATCAATACTTCGTCGGTATCTGCCCAGCGCGGAGGCGGAATCTTTGGTGGCCCCCACTACAGTGCGGCCAAAGCCGGTATGCTAGGCCTTGGGAAGGCAATGGCACGCGAGCTGGGAGCAGCGGGTATTCGTGTCAATTCGGTAACTCCTGGCCTTATCGCAACCGATATAACAGCAGGCAAGCTAGATGATCAAATGAAAGCCAAAATTCTGGAAGGAATACCTTTAGCCCGCTTGGGCGAGCCAGAAGATATCGCCAACGCTTTCCTATTCCTGGCGAGCGATCTTTCCAGCTATATTACGGGTGCTACGCTTGATGTGAACGGTGGTATGCATATTCACTGACTATGATAAGCTGCCCCTGTATTTACATCAGAATATGGGGGCAGCACTTGGATGACACTATGAGCCAAATTGATCCAAACTTATTGGACAGACTTAAGGAGTTTGTATCTATCTCCGAGCTCTCCAAAGATGGACGATTGAAACTTCCACCTGAAAGAGCATTATGCGATTATTTTGACATGCACCGTTCATCAGTGAGAAATGTTCTTTCTGTTTTACACAGCCTTGGATTTATCGAAAGAAAGCAAGGTAGCGGCACTTTCCTTAAAATGCCGGAACCTGTTTTTATCCAACTATATTTCGAGCTAGCCCTTAAACTAAACTACATCTCTGTGGATCATTTAGAAACTGCCAGAGAAATGTTCGAAAAAGAGATTGTTCAGTCTGCTGCAGTTAACCACCAACACCATGAGCTGATTAGGCTTGAAAAGCTTTGTACAAAAATAGTACATTCTACCGATGTTCTAGAAGGTATTCAGGCTGATTATGAATTTCATGAGCAGCTAGCCATCATGGCAAAAAACCCAGCTATTTTGATTATTTTTCAAGGGCTTTCATCAGTATTAAAAAAAGTGCTTCATCAACGCCGCATCCTAGCACGACAATCGCGTGAAGCGCAGAAAAAAACAAATGAAACCCATTTTGCCATAGTCGATGCGATTAAAAGCCGTGATCGTGAGAAAGCACGTCAAGCTATGCAAGACCACTTCGAGACATGGAACCAGCAAACAATGAGAAAATTCTCTCACGAAGAAAACAAAACTTTAACTACCGAATGAATTTTACCCAAGCTCCCAATAGCATGGGTAAAATTATGATCAGCACGGCCGTGTTTGCTAAGAAACTCTTATCCTTTCGGGAGTATCATGAATCAACTCATGGTCACTCCCCAGAGCTACGGTGATATATCACCAGCGTTATCCATAAAAGCTGGGGCAGTAATATCATATGACTATTGCGATGACCATCTCTTAGCAGTAGCTTAAAAATACCCATCGTCAACAGCTTGCGCTACCTGACGATGGGCGGGCTCAGTCCTACCTAAAGCTACTAGCTAAGCGCTTCCAACGATTCCTCGATAATGCTCAGCCCCTCCTCCAGCACCGCAGACGATACCGTCAGCGGTACCAGGATGCGGATGCTGTTGCCGTAGAAGCCGCAGGAAAGCAGGATCAGGCCTTTTTCGCGGGCTTTGGCGCAGAGCGCGCCGGTCATCTGCGGGTCCGGCTTGCCGTCGCTATCAAGCAGTTCGAACGCGGCCATGGCGCCGAGTTGGCGGCCGTGGGCGACGGCGGGGAAGCGCTCTTCCCATACCGCGAAGCGTTCGGCCAGCATGTTGCCCATCTGCTCGCTGCGGGCCAGGATGTTCTCTTCTTCGATGGCGTCGATCACCGCCAGGGCCGCCGCGCAGGAGAGCGGGTTGCCGCTGTAGGTGCCGCCCAGCGAGTTGGGACCGGAGGCGTCCATGACCTTGGCGGTACCGACCACCGCAGAGAGCGGCATGCCGTTGGCGAGGCTCTTGGCGGTGGTGAGGATGTCCGCCTCGATGCCGCTGTGTTCCAGCGCAAACAGCTTGCCGGTACGGGCAAAGCCGGACTGCACTTCGTCGGCGATCAGCAGAATGCCGTGCTCGTCGCACAGGGCGCGCAGGGCTTTCAGGTAGTCCGGTGAGGCGATGTAGAAACCGCCTTCGCCCTGGACCGGCTCGATGACGATGGCCGCCGTGCGGTGCGGGGCGATATCGGTCTTGAACAGCGTGCGAATGGCGTTCAGCGAAGCTTCTTCGCTGATGCCGTGCAGCGGGTTGGGGAACGGGGCGCGGAACACATCGCCCGGCATGGGGCCGAAGTCGTTCTTGTAGGGCAGCACCTTGCCGGTCATCGCCAGGGTCATCATGGTGCGGCCGTGAAAGGCACCATCGAAGGTGATGATGCCGGTGCGGCCAGTGGCGGCGCGGGCGATCTTCACGGCGTTTTCCAGCGCTTCTGCGCCGGTGTTCACCAGCATGGCTTTGCGCTCGGGGCCGCGTACCGGGGTGAGTTCGCAGAGTTTCTGGCACAGCTGCACGTAGGGCGCGTAGGAGATCACCGCCGCGCTGGTGTGCATGACTTTCTTGAGCTGCGCTTCCACGGCGGCCACGATTTTCGGGTGGCGGTGGCCCAGGTTGAGCACGCCGATGCCACCCGCGAAGTCGATCCAGCGGTTGCCGTCGGCGTCCCACAGTTCGGCGTTTTCGGCGCGCTCGGCAAACTGGGTGGTGGGCGTGGCGGCACCGTTGGCCACGAAGCGGTTTTTCAGGTCGTTCAATTCTTGGTTAGTCATCATCGTTCTCTTTACAGGCCGCCAACGCAGACGTATTTCAGTTCGGTAAATTCATCGAGGCCGTGGTGAGAGCCTTCGCGTCCCAGCCCGGACTCTTTCACGCCGCCAAAGGGCGCCAGCTCGGTGGAGATCAAGCCTTCGTTGACGCCGACCATGCCGTATTCAAGCGCTTCCATGGTGCGCCAGATGCGGCGGTAATCCGTGGCGTAGAAGTAGGCGGCCAGACCAAACGGAGTGTCGTTGGCCATGGCGATGGCTTCTTCGTCCTGCTTGAAGCGGAACACCGGGGCCACCGGGCCGAAAGTCTCTTCATCGGCCACGGCCATTTGGGTGGTCACATCCGCCAGCACCGTGGGGGTGAAGAAGCGCTCGCCCGCCGCGTGGGGCTGGCCGCCGCACAGCAGCCGTGCGCCTTTATTTATCGCGTCATCGACGTGGCGCTGCACTTTATCCACCGCTGCCTGGTTGATCAGTGGGCCGATGATGCTGCCGTCGGCCAGGCCGTCGCCTACCTTCAGCGCGTTCACGCGTTCGGTGAGCTTGGCGACGAAGGCATCGTAAATGCCGTCCTGCACCAGGAAGCGGTTGGTGCATACGCAGGTTTGCCCGGCGTTGCGGAATTTGGAGGCGATGGCTCCGTTCACGGCGGCGTCCACGTCGGCGTCATCGAAGACGATGAACGGGGCGTTGCCGCCCAGCTCCATGGCGGTCTTCTTCACCGTGCTGGCGCACTGGGCAAGTAAGTGCTTACCCACCGGGGTAGAGCCGGTAAACGACACTTTGCGCACCCGCGCATCGGTGGTGAGCACTTCGCCCACGGCGGCAGGTTTGGAGGCCGTCACCACGTTGATGGTACCGGCGGGCAGGCCCGCTTCCAGCGCTAAATAG
Source organism: Vreelandella hamiltonii (assembly GCF_014651795.1). NCBI lineage: Bacteria > Pseudomonadati > Pseudomonadota > Gammaproteobacteria > Oceanospirillales > Halomonadaceae > Vreelandella > Vreelandella hamiltonii. The sequence continues at coordinate 160,900 of NZ_BMXO01000007.1, forward strand.
GCGGCGGCCAGCGCGGTGAGCGGGGTGGCTTCGGCGGGTTTGATGACCACGGTGCAACCCGCGGCCAGGGCCGGGGCGCACTTGCGGGTAATCATCGCCAGCGGGAAGTTCCACGGGGTGATCGCGGCCACCACGCCTACCGGCTCGCGCAGTACCAGCAGGCGCTTGTCGGCACCGTGGCTGGGCAGGGTTTCCCCGGCCATGCGCTTGGCTTCTTCAGCGAAGAACTCGATGAACGAGGCGCCGTAGGTCACTTCGCCTTTGGCTTCCGCCAGCGGCTTGCCCTGCTCCAGAGTCATCAGGCGAGCCAGGTCGTCGGCGTGCTCATTGACCAGCTCAAACCAGCGGCGCAGCAGGGCCGAGCGCTGTTTCACCGGGGTGGCGCGCCACGCGGCACCGGCTTCATAAGCGGCGGCCACGGCGTCGCGGGTATCGTCGGCGCTCAAGTCCGCTACATGGGCGATGGTCTCGCCGGTGGCGGGGTTGTCCACCGCAAAGGTCTGCTGGCCCTTGCGCCATTCACCGCCCACCAGGGCCGGTACGGCATCGTGCAACCACTGTTCGATAAAGCTCATGGCGTGCTCCTACTATTAGGGTGTTGGAAGGGGTTTATAGATCCGCCAGCATGTGGCGGTCGCTGTAGACGCGGCCGTAGGTACGCAGGGCGTGGATGTACAGCCCCACACCGAGCAAAGACCAGCCCGCGAAGACCGACCACTCCGCACCGCTCAGGGCCGCCGGGCTACCGGGCAGGTAGAGGCAGGCCATGCCGAAGGAGAGCACCACGGCCAGGGTGCCGCACAGCTTGCCGTGGCGAATGCGGAACGGGCGCTCCATCTCCGGCTCGCGAACCCGCAGCACCACGAAGGAGATGGCCACGAACAGGTAGGCGATCACGATGCCCAGGCCACCGGCATTGACGATCCACACCAGCGCCGGGCGGCCGAAGAACGGCGCGATACAGGAGAGAAAGCCCATCAGGAAAATGGCGTTGGTGGGCGTTTTATAGCGCGGGTGCAGCTTGGCAAAGGGCGCAGGCAGCATGCCCGCTTTGGCCAGGGCGTAAATGGCCCGTGAACCGCCGATGTAGAAGGCGTTCCAGCTGGTGATGATGCCCGCAATACCGGCCAATACCATCAGGTTGCTGGCCCAGGGGGCGTTGAACAGGCTGCCCATGGCATCCGGCACGCTCAGGGAGCTGGCGGCCAGTTCGGTGCTGTTCAGGGCCAGGCTGGTGGCCAGAATGATCAGCGCGTACCACACCACCGCCAGGATCACCGACATCATCAGCACCTTGCCGATGGCCTTGTACGGCAGGTTGATCTCTTCAGCGGCCTGGGGAATCACGTCAAACCCCACGAACAGGAACGGCACCATGACCAGCACCGCGACGATGCCCGCCACCACGCCGGTATCGGCCTGGGTGAACAGCGGCATCATGTTGATGGTTTCGCCTTCGAACAGCGCCCCCGTGACAAACATGACGCCCACCAGCAGAATCATGCCCGTGACGACTTTCTGGATCAGCGCCGCGGTGGTCACGCCGAAGTAGTTGATGATCATCATGGCCAGCGAACCGCCCACGCCCACGGCGACCCAGGTGGCTTTCACTTCCCAGCCGGCGATGGTCCACAGGTGGCCCACGGCGTAGTTGGGGGCCAAGTGCTCGATGACCGTGGGCAGCGCCACGGCTTCGAATGCCACCACGCTCAAGTAGCCCAGGATGATGGCCCAGGTGCACAGGAACGAGGGCAAGTGGCCCAGGGCGCGGTAGCTGTAGACGTGCTCGCCGCCCACCCTGGGCATGGCCGAGGCCAGCTCGGCGTAGGTGAGGCCGACCATCACGATCGCCAGACCGCCGACGATAAAGGCTAAAATAGCGCCCAGGCTACCGGCGGATTGAATGGCGGTGCCGGTCAGTACAATCCAGCCCCAGCCGATCATGGCGCCAAAGGCCAGGGCCAACACGTCACCCCGGGCCAGCACCCGGACGAGCTTGTCCTGTTCAGAAGAGGGAGTCGTCATTATCGTTTTCCTGCACGTTTTTGGAGATTATGGTTGGCGCTCTGGGCGCAGTGTCCTGATTCCGACAAGGGAATAACGTCACGCTAGCAGGTGGCTGCCAAACCGCGTAATGGACCACTTTGGCGTTCAACTAGACCACTTTTTGAATGCACCAAAGCGGTGCGATTTCCGCATGATGCTTTCGTCCAGGAGGCTGATCATGCGCGGCTTGGCAGAAGAAAAGAGGCAATTTCATGGATCGCGAGCGGGTGTTGCACCAATGCGTACAACTTTATGCACTGCAGCCTGAACGGCTCAGCAAGCAGGTACGAATAGAGCAGGCGCTGCGCCAGGCCATCATTCAGCAGTGGCCTGGCGGGCTGCGGCTGCCTTCGCACCGCGCCCTGGCAGAGGCCTTCGGCGTGGCCCGCCAAACGCTGGCCCTGGCCATGGCCACCCTGCAGGAGGAGCGCCTGCTGACCACCGGCCACGGCCAGGGCACCTGGACCTGCAAGCCCAGCGCGCCAGCGCACGAGCCACCGCTGCCGCCTCGGCTTTCGCGTCGCGCTCAGCGCGTCTTGCAGGGGCCTGGGGCCAGCATGATTCAAAGCGGCGCCTTCGTGCCGGGCATCCCGGACATTGCCCAGTTTCCGATGCGCAAGTGGCGCCAGCTCTATGCCAGCGTCACGGTGCCGCAAAACGCCCTGCTGCTCTCCTACTCCACCGGCGGCTACGGGCCGCTGAAGCGGGCCATCCGCGAATTTCTGGCCCGCTGGCGCAATATTCACTGCGATACCGAGCAGATCATCATTACCGACGGCACCCACAACGGCATCGAGCTGTGCGCCGTGGCCCTGGCGGATGTGGGCGACACGGTGGCCATGGAGTCGCCCTGTTACTGGGGCGCGCGCAACGTCTTCACGGCGGCGGGGTTGAACATCGACATGCTGCCCTGGCAGCCGGACACGGGCCATACGCTGCCCACCGCTTCCGGCCCGGTCACGCTGGCTTACCTCACCGGCTCGCACCACTACCCGCTCAGCGTGCCGACCCATGCTGCCCACAAGCAGCGCTTGTGCGAGGCGCTTGCCCCCCGCTACGTGGTCGAGGATGACTACGAGTTCAACCGGGACGATCATGCCAATCTACTTTTTGATACCACCTCTGAGCGCCATTTGCTGGTAGGCTCGTTCTCCAAGATGATGTTTCCCGGCCTGCGGCTGGGCTATCTGGTGGTGCCGCGCCACTTGGCGGGGCCGATGAACCGCCTGCGCAGCGAGCTGTTTCGTGAGGGCCGCATGCTGGACCAGGCGGTGCTGGCCCAGTTCATCTTCGACGGCGACCTGGATGCCTGGTGTCGGCGTATTCAACGGGATTATCTAGGCCGCCAGCAGGTGCTGCACGACCAGTTGTGCTCGCTGCCCCAGGTGCGCTCGGTCTCGCCGCCCAGCAGTGCCATCAGCCTGTGCGTGGAGTTCGCGCCGGGCGTCAACGACGTGGCCATCGCCCAGGCGCTGCTGAAAGAGCACTTGATCGTGCGGCCTTTGAGCCCGGTGTGCGCCGCCTCTGATCCTCGCGTGGGCCTGGTGATGGGGGTGGGTATGCTGTCGGGGGAAACCCTGGCACGCGAAGCGCAGCGCCTGCGCCGCTGCCTGGAACCACTGCTGCGCCAGGGGCACTGACCCCGTATAACCACTTATTCACAAGGAACGTCCTATGCATCGCCCTGTTGATAACTCTCTGGCCTGGCGCCTATGGTTGAGCATCGCGGCGCTGTTGCTGCTGTCGGGGTGTGCCTCATTGGCGCCCAGCCCGCCACAGGACCAGAGCAACATCTGCGAAATCTTCCGCGAGCAGCCCAGCTGGTACGACTATGCGCGGGAGTCTCAGGAGCAGTGGGGCACGCCGATTGCCACCCAGATGTCGTTCATTCAGCAGGAGTCTTCGTTCCGTAGCCATGTGCGCCCCGACCGCAAGCGCTACCTGGGCTTCATTCCCGGCCCGCGCCCTTCATCGGCCAGGGGCTATGCCCAGGCACAGGACCCGGTGTGGGGCGAATACCGCGACCAGGCGGGCAGCATGTTTGCGCGGCGCACTCACATGAAGCACGCCACTGACTTCATCGGCTGGTACAACGCCCGCACCCGCGCGCAAACCGGCATTTCCCTGAGCAACCCCGAACACCTTTATTACGCCTACCATGAAGGCGCGGGCGGCTATCAGCGCGGCACCTACCGCAATAAACCCCACGTGCTCAGCGCGGGCCGCCAGGTCGCCCAGCGAGCCGGGCGTTATCAAGCCCAGTTGAACAGCTGCGAAGCCGAGTTTCAGTGTCGACGCTTCTATCAGGTCGGGCCCTTTTGCCGTAGCTGAGGGCACGCATCATGACCCTGTGGGTAGGTAGCCTGTTCGTTGGCGTGGTGTTTTTCACTTCCCTGCTGTCTGGCGTGTTTGGCATGGCGGGCGGGCTAGTGTTGCTGTGGTTTCTGCTGGTGATCTTCCCGGCGAGCACCGCCATGGCCGTACATGGGGTCATTCAGCTGACCGCCAATGGGTCGCGGGCGTGGCTATCGCGACACTTCATCGTCTGGCGAATCGTGGCGCTCATGACGCTGGGGGTTACGAGCGCCGCCGGGTTACTGCTGCTCTTCAACTACGCGCCCAACGCGGCGACGGTGTCGCTGCTGATCGGCCTGATGCCACTGCTGGTCTGGATGCCCAAACACTGGTTTCAACTGGACGCCAAACGCCCCAGCCATGCCGTGTGCTGCGGCCTGGCCTCCGGCGGCCTGACCATCGCCGCCGGAGTGTCTGGCCCGCTGATCGACATCTTCTTCGTGCGCTCCCACATGGACCGCCGCCAGGTGGTGGCCACCAAGGCGATGATTCAGGTCGTCGCTCACTCCATCAAGATCATCTTTTACCTGGGGGCAGCGCTGGCACTCAGCGCTGGCGAGTGGGCCATGGTGTTGCTGGCCGCGCCCTTTGCCATGCTGGGCACCCAAACCGGCACGCGGATCCTGCACCGCCTGACCGATGCCAACTTCCGCACCTGGACCCGCTGGATCGTCACCGGCATTGGGGTGTTCTACTTCCTGCAGGGGGTTTACCTGCTGACACGCTAAGCGTTGAGAACCCGCAGAACACCCGTGAGATGGCGACCTATACTGACCTTACCCAACGCTGGAGGTCGCCATGGATTATCACCACTACCGCGAAGCCCTTGCCTCATCGCTTGCTCAACGCGAGCTGCCGTTTCCCCCCGCTGAGTATCAAGCGCGCCTTGAAAACGTGCGCCACGCCATGGCGCAGCGCGAGCTGGACGCGCTGCTGCTCACCGACCCCGCCGATATCAATTATTTGACCGGTTACCACACCTTTGAAGTGTCGGTGCATGCCTGCCTGGTCTGTACCCACGAAACGCTTGTCCTGCAGGTGGCCTCCATTGAAACCGGCGCCGCGGTGGTGACTGCGCGGGTCGATGACATCATCGGCTACCGGTGGGAAAACCTGGATGAAGTCATCGCCCCGCTGGTCGACCTGTTGCGCCCTTGCCCACGCGTGGGTATCGATGGCTGGAGCAGCGGGCTGCGAGTCGGCGTGATGAACGCCCTAGCCCAGGCCATCGGCCAGGAGCGCTTCCAGGAAGCGGGCGACCTGCTCGATGGCATTCGGATCGTCAAAAGCAGTGCCGAGCTTGAGATGCTGGCCGAAAGCGCCCGCATCACTACCGCCGGGCTGGACACGGCGATAGCCGCCATTCGCCCCGGCATGACCGATAACGACATTGCCGCCATCGGCGCGCAAGCGCTCCTCGCACACGGCAGCGAGTTCATGAGCCTGCAGCCTATCGTCACTAGCGGGCAGCGTATCGGGGTGATTCACGTCAACCACAAGCGCCACGTGATCCAGGCCAATGAGCCGGTCTTTTTAGAGTTTGGCGCAGCTTACCAGCGCTACACCGCACCGATGATGCGCACCGCCGTCACCGGCTCCCCAAACGCTGCGCTTATCGCCACTCAGGACCTCTGCCGAGCCATCTTCGAGACACTCTGCGAGGCCATGCGCCCCGGCCACACCTTCGATGCGGCGGCCCAGGCGGCCGATGCGCTGCTGGCCCCTCAACGCGACCAGCTGTTTTTCTCCGGGGTGTTTGGCTACGCCGTGGGGGCGCAATTTCCGCCCAGTTGGGTCGAAGGCACGGGCTATATTGCCAAAGGCCAGCAGCGTACCTTCGAACCCAACATGGTGTTTCATTTACCGCTCTGCTTGCGGGTGCCAGGCCAATGGGGCGTTGGCTTGAGCGATACAGTCGTGGTGACGGAGCACGGGGCGATCCCCTTGACCCACAATGATTGGCAGCTCTATCAGGCAAGCGATACGCCTGGCCTCTCATAGCCTGTGATTGACACTGCGATTGAAGGAGGCTATCTTCACCAAAAGATGCAAATGAGAAACACTCTCTTTTTAGCCATCCCCCTGGCAGAGAAAGAGCCGTTGAGGTGAAGGAACGTCCCATGACCAGTGAACAGCGCCAGCTTCGTCAAACCCTGCTGTTTTTACGCACGTCGTTTGAAGCCGTTCAGCACTCGATTGCAGGAAGGCTGGAAGACCCGCTGCCCTGCTGGCTGGATAGCAGCATGCTCTCCCTGCTCTCCCGCGAGCTGACCCGCTGCTGCCAGCAAGCCAAGCCGCTGTTCGCTCCGGCGGTGGTCGAGCAGCTGTTCATCGCCTCGCAGCAGTGCGACCTGCTGCTCAAGCAGTGCCCCGGCGTGCTCAGCAGCGCCGTCTGCCACCGCCAGCTCAGCGCCATCATGCTGCCGCTCGCCAGCGCCATCGGGCAGATCGACACGCCCGCCAAGCGCCGCTGGCCTTGGTCAAAGAGCCGTCTCTAACCGTTTGCTTTCATTTTTTGCCCCCATGGGCAATTATTTGTTTGCCCTCAGCACTTAACCGATATTTTTGCGTTGGGCTGCGCGGCGACTCAGGTTGAGTCATTTCAATCAACCCTGCATCGAGCAGTGGATTCAGCAGCCCAGTGCGAAATTTGGTTCGGTTAGCGCGACCCATGATGCTCATTAGAAAGGTGATCGGTACTTCTTCCACGCAGGCCTGGAGAAGTTCTACTTGCTCCTTACTTAGTCCCTGCTTAGGCCCTGCTGGATCCATGATATCCAAGGCAGGCTCTTCAGCAGCAGCTTCAATGAGGAAGCCTGTATGCACAGGCAGCCGAATGAGAAAGTAGCTGCGTTCATCGTCAGTTTCGAATATCGGTTCTGGGGAGCCATTTGCCTTCATCACGCGGAGGATTTTGGGCACTCCCGTTGAACGACCTTCCGTCAAATCCAGCTCTTTTAAAAACTCACCGATGCGTCGATTCCGGTAGCGACGGCTGACAGCTTTACCGGCTTGTAAGTCCTGTAAACGGATAGAGCGGTCAGGACCCGGGAAGCTCAGCACCACCAGTTCTTGACCATCGAGACGTATTTCAATGGGTTCACGAATTTCATAGGAACGATGGTACACCGCGTTCACGACCGCTTCTTCAATGGCAGCCAATGGGTAGTTCCAGAAACGTTCAGCCTGAGGGCGATCAGCGTGTTTTGTCACGCCCTCTTTGAGGTAGTTTCGATTGATGTAGTCCAGAGCATCGCGAGTGATGCGACCAAGCGGCCCCTTGAACACTTTTTCTTCAAAATGGTCACCGCCTGCACCGTCAGGGAAGTACACCACATCGATCTGAGTCGCGGGGAAGAATTGCTCGGGTTGCTCATTAAAAAACAGGAGGCCAACATTCTTGGGAAAGGCCATTTCACTTGGCCCACCCACTACGTTCATACGGCGCCCCAAGGTTTCAATATCCAGCGCACGAGCTTCAGCCAACAATTCACTGCCAATCTCGTGCAAGAAATCACGCAGCAAATAAGGTGACAGATCATTCAAGGTGGCCATTTGGCGGTAGCGATCATCAAAAGGCACGGTAGCCGCCAAACTGAGCAGCTCACGTTCATTCTGTCCCGAGGCCTTCACGGTGCTGGTGTGTTTACGCAGGTAATAAGCCCAATCGCTCTTGTTGCTCAAGCTGGCCTTGGCTTTGTAAGGGCGAGTCTCTCCGCCAGGCGCCCATAGTACAAGGATCGTTTTGCCCTGGATCTCATAGGTAGCCGTTAACGGATGATAATGTGGCGCGATGGCTGAATGCCCCAGATTCAACAGCTCTTTCTGGATGGCATCGATTTGTTCGGGTAACAAACCAGCCGGTGGTAGCTGTGGCTGACCATTTTCCTCTGCAACACCAACAAGCACATAACCACCACCCAGATTGTGAAAGTCGTTGGCGAAGGCGCACAAGGTGTGCATGTAGTGGTCAACTAATTCCGGACAGTAATTTAAGGTTTTCCTCAGCCACCACGGGAGGCAGGCCGTCGTTAAACGAGTGAGGGCGCTGCTGGTTGTAGTACCC